>JBAUJE010000365.1:0-1796 GCA_049683475.1 Coleofasciculaceae cyanobacterium
AAACTGGGCGGGGCGGGGGGTGCTCCTGTTCGCGGCCACCGGAGACACCCGCATCACTCTTGTGGATCGAATTACGGCCTTACCAGACTCTGGGGCATTGGGGGGAGCCTCCTTCGACTCAACCACCCCCCTGGGGTTTTTCTACGATGAGGTTGTTCTATTTTGGCCTTTGATTCTCCAGCAGATCCCCTCATCGGCACATTTCCCGCTGCTGCTGCGCCCTGAAACCGAGCAGCTGTTGGCGACTCGCCTATGGCGTCCCCTGCTGGATGGCGGCCAGCTCCAGCCCGAGGGCGGCGTCAGCGACTATATGATGGTGCGGCGACTGCTGGACTTGCAGCAGCTCGCCGGGAGCGCCGGGGTGCCGGTGGCGGATATTCCCCTGCTGCTGAGTCAGGGCATGTCTAGTGAACGGGACTGGAGTCTCTTTGCCGAAGCGCTACAGGACTGGCGGCGCTGGTGCTTAGAGCGGGGGCTGTTGACCTACGGCATTGTCTCTGACCTGTACTGGCGCATTTTGCTGCCCCATGCGGCCTATCAAGAGCAGCTGCAGTGTCGCTATGGTGCCGTCCTGGCGGACGATGTGGACAACTATCCGGCGATCGCTGCTGATTTGTTTACGGTGCTGTTGGACGGGGGGATACCGGGGCTGTTTACCTTTAATCCCGATGGCTATATCCGCTGGGGTTGGGGTGGCGATGCCAGCGCCTTGGCCACGCGGGAGGCTCGGAGCCAGGTCGAAACCTGCCCCCTGCCCCACCAGTCGCTGCTGCCCGTGGGGGAGCGGCTGTGGCAGGCTCTGCAAGCGCCGCTACAGGCCCTCGAACCGGCGGCCCATGGCACCGTCTACGCGCTGCAAACCGTCTCGCGGGCGGCGCTGCTGCGGCAAATTGCCACCACCATTACCCAGGCGATCGCAGCGGAAATTGTGCCGCCGGAGGCGATCGCCATCGTGGGGCCTGGCCTCGACAGCATCGCCCGCTATACCCTGCGCACCATTTTGATGGACCAGGGCATTGAAGTGGCTTCCCTCAACGACCAGCAGCCCTTAATTAGCGCCCCCCTGGTGCGATCGCTGCTGACGCTGATTGCCCTGGTCTACCCCGGATTAGGGCGACTTGTGGAGGGGGCTGACGTCGCCGGAATGCTGATTGCCCTCAGCATGTCACCCCAGCTCCCGGCCCAAATGACCATCGACCCCGTGCGGGCCGGTCTGCTGGTGGATCACTGCTTTCAGCCCGATCCAGACCATCCCCAGCTTTTACCGGTCACGGTGTTTCCCCGCTGGGATCGCATCGGGTACCAAGGGGCAGAGGCCTACGAGAACATTCGACAGTGGATCACGGCGCAGCAGGTCCAGCGAGAGCAGCGGTTACTTCCTAACCCAGCAACGCTCTTGGATCGAGCGATTCAGCAATTTTTGTACGGGGGGACCCAGCTCCCCATCGATGCCCAGTCTGCGCTGCGGGAGCTGATGGAAACGGCGCAGCATTACTGGGAGGTGGATGCTCGCCTCCGGTCTGCAGGTCTGCAGGAGTCGGAAACGCTGACCATCGCCCATTTTATTCAGCTGCTGCGGGACAGCACCATCACCGCCGACCCCTACCCCGTTCGGCCCCTTAAGCCAGCCGCTGCGGTCACCCTGGCGACGGCATTTCAGTACCGTTCCCTGCGGCTGTCCCACCGCTGGCATTTCTGGCTCGATGTGGGGTCGCCCCTGTGGTTAACGGGGGCACCGCCGCTCTTTGGGGCTCCGGTGTTCCTGAGCACTCGGTCGGGGCGGACCTGGACTGCTG
>JBAUJE010000366.1:0-9609 GCA_049683475.1 Coleofasciculaceae cyanobacterium
TGGTGAATGAGTATCAAAACCTCTTTTACCAAGATTGCACCCTGTTCAACCAGTCTATTTAGGGTAGGGTTGGCAAAAGTTATCTCGCTTAACAAGCTCATACTATGGTTAATTGAGTTTGCCCACCAGACAATGCTGATCAGATTATATTGGGGTTAAGGTGAGCAAAAGTTATCTAGATTGAAAACCTTGTAGATGAGTGATTGATTTTGCCCACCCTACGACTTAGAGTAAGAAGTCTAATAATATGGTTTTACAAATTCAGTCTACTCAGCAAAAACCAACTGTAACTTGGAATCCCCTACCAGCGGACTTTACTCTACCAGATGATCCTGTGGAAAATATTCAGCAACCTATCCTTGCAGCAGCTTTAACTGATGCTTTAGGAACCAGAGGATATATTAAACCAGAGATGCTGATTGGTTCTAATTTTGGTTTAGTTGCTACAGTTAATAACAAAATTGTTGTTAAGGCACCTGACTGGTTTTATGTTCCTCAAGTACATCCAGTAGAAGCTAAGACAATTCGTCGCAGTTACACTCCTCATGAAGAAGGTAAACCTGTGGCTGTGGTGATGGAATTTCTCTCAGACACAGAAGGTGGGGAACTGTCTGTACGTTCGACTCCTCCCTATGGCAAGTTATATTTCTATGAGCAAATCCTACAAGTTCCTACTTATGTTACTTACGATCCCTATGAACTGAGTATGGAAGTGCGACGCTTAGAGGAAGGGAAATATATTTTACAGTCAGCAGATGAGAACCAACGCTGGTGGATTCCGGAGTTAGAGTTATTTTTGGGAATCTGCCAGGGAGAAAGATTAGGGCACAATATTTATTGGTTGAGATGGTGGGATTTAGAAGGTAATTTGTTGTTGTGGAGTAGTGAGCAAGCTCAACAGGAGCGTCAAAGGGCTGAACAGGAGCGTCAAAGGGCTGAACAGGAGCGTCAAAAGGCGGAAAAGTTAGCTGCTAAGTTGCGTGAATTAGGAGTTGATCCTGATAGTTTGTAAGCCAAGGTAGATACCGCTGGCGAAATTAACATTTGGAAACATTGGCTACGAGACAAAGGTTTTTCAAGCCCCCCAGCCCCCAATCCTGGGGGAGTACTGACTCAAAGTCCCCCAAAGTGGGGGGATTTAGGGGGCTTTCATTGGTCTCAAAAAATTACGAAATATTTCGCTAGCGGTATCAAGGCAGTCGCTACGACTTATCTAAGCTGTTGTGCATTTAAATTGGTTATAGGTAGCGACCAAGATGGTCGCACTACAAGGATTTATCAATTATTAATAATCAAGGGTTTAGTCCTCTTGAGAGGACTTTCGCTATTAGCCAAGGGTTTGAACCCTTGGCGGGTTTAAAGGATAAAACAATCTTTCTGCGTAATTTCAACTTAAATCGGTGAAGTAAAAATAGGTAATCAGAATTAGAGTAGACGCGAGAGAAGCTAGTTGCAGCTATGAACCAAATTATTGAATTTTCCTCACTTCAAAGGAAATTACTTTTGGGGTTGAGTCGTTCTAGTCTGAGTTTATTAATTAGCCTTCTCTTCTTACCTGTCGGAGTAAGGTCTGCTTTTTCCTTACCTGGTAGGGTAATTGCCCAGACACAACAACAACCAGCAGCAACTGAACAAGAGGCAACCCTTGCTGCTGCAAAGCGATTATATGCAGAGGGAATGCAGCTTTACAAGCAGGGTACAGCAGAGTCTCTGCGGCAGGCAATTGTTAAATGGGAAGAGGCACTTCCACTCCTTCAGAGAGTAGGGGACAAGGCAGGGGAAGCTGTCACACTCAATAACATTGGTGCAGTCTACAATGCATTAGGTCAAAAACGGGAAGCCTTGGAGTACTATAACCAATCTCTACCTCTCACTCGCCAAGTAGGAGACAAAGTACAGGAAGCTGTCACACTTAATAACATTGGTATAGTCTACTCAGATTTAGGTCAAAAGCAGGAAGCATTGGAGTACTATGACCAATCTCTACCTCTCTCTCGTCAAATAGGGGACAAAGCGGGGGAAGCCGTTACACTCAATAATATCGGTGCTGTGTACGACCATTTAGGAGAAAAGCAAAAAGCTTTAGAGTACTACAACCAATCCTTACCTTTGAGTCAGGCTACTGGGGACAGGGCACAGGAAGCTAGCACACTCAATAATATTGGTGGAGTCTACGAGGCATTAGGAGAAAAGCAGAAAGCATTGGAGTACTATAACCAATCCCTGTCCCTCTCTCGCCAAGTAGAAGACAAAGCCAGGGAAGCTATCATACTCAATAATATTGGTGGAGTCTACGACGCATTAGGAGAGAAGCAAAAAGCCTTGGAGTACTTCAACCAATCCCTGCCCCTTTCTCGTCAAGTCGGAGACAAAGCGGGGGAAGCTCGCACACTCACGGGTATTGGTAAAGTCTACTCCGATTTAGGGGAGAAGCAGAAAGCATTGGAGTACTATAACCAATCTCTGCCCCTTTCTCGTCAAGTCGGAGACAAAGCGGGGGAAGCCGTCACACTCAATAATATTGGTGCAGTTTACGACACTTTAGGTCAAAAGCAAAAAGCCTTAGAGTACTACCACCAATCCTTACCTTTAACTCAGGCAGCTGGAGACAAAGCGGGGGAAGCTCGCACACTCACTGGCATTGGTAAAGTCTACTCCGATTTAGGAGAGAAGCAGAAAGCCTTGGAGTACTATAACCAATCCCTTCCCCTCTCTCGTCAAGTAGAAGACAAAGCACAGGAAGCTATCATACTCAATAATATTGGTGGAGTCTACGACGCATTAGGAGAGAAGCAGAAAGCCTTGGAGTACTATAACCAATCCCTGCCCCTCTCTCGCCAAGTAGGAGACAAAGCACAGGAAACCGTCACACTCAATAATATTGGTGCAGTTTACTCCAATTTAGGAGAGAAGCAGAAAGCCTTGGAGTACTATAACCAATCCCTGCCCCTCTCTCATCAAGTCGGAGACAAAATACAGGAAGCTGTCACACTCAATAATATTGGTGGAGTCTACTCAGATTTAGGTCAAAAGCGGGAAGCATTGGAGTACTTAAACCAATCTCTACCTCTCTCTCGTCAAGTCGGAGACAAAGCGGGGGAAGCTGGCACACTCAATAATATTGGTCGAGTCTACTCAGATTTAGGTCAAAAGCGGGAAGCATTGGAGTACTTAAACCAATCTCTGCCTCTCTCTCGCCAAGTAGGAAACCAAGCAGGGGAAGCAGCCACACTCATTAATCTCGCTTGGGTTGAACGCGACCAGGGCAATCTCAACGAAGCCTTAACTCAAATCAAAGCCTCCATCAACATTACTGAAGACCTCCGCAGCAAAATTGGCAGCCAAGAACTTCGCGCCTCCTACTTCGCCCAAAACCAGAACTTTTACCAGTTCTACATCGACCTACTGATGGAACTGCACCAGCAAAACCCCACTCAGGGATACGATGCCCAAGCCCTCCACGCCTCAGAACGGGCCCGTGCTCGCAGTCTGGTTGAACTCCTCGCTGAAGCTAATGCCGATATCCGCCAAGGGGTAGACCCAGAATTACTAGAAAAAGAAAGCAATATCCAACAACAACTCAACGCCAAGGAATACGAAAGACACCAACTAGTCAGCAACGGTCAATATACCAACCAACAACTCGACCAAATTAAACAAGAAATTAACACCCTCCTCGACCAACTCCAACAAATTAAAGCCGAAATCCGTATTAAAAGCCCTGGTTATGCTGCCCTAAAATATCCCGAACCCCTCACCCTGCCAGAAATTCAACAACAAGTCCTTGATGAAGAAACCCTACTTTTACAATATTCCCTCGGTGAAGAACGCAGTTTTCTTTGGGCAGTAACTCAAACAGGTATTAATAGTTACGAACTTCCCCCACAAGCTGAAATTGAAGCCGCAGCCAAGGAATTGAGGGGACTCCTGCAATCAGAAAATAGCGAAGTAATTAACTCTCAAGCAGCCCAAAAATTAAGCCAGATGCTGTTAGCCCCTGTGGCGGAACAATTAAATGGGCAAAGATTGCTAGTAGTGGGTGATGGTATTTTGCAGACTATTCCTTTTGCGGTGTTGCCGATAGATGGTGAAACTTCTCTTGTGCAAAGAACTACAGATTCAGCCTCCCTAGCTTCTCGCCCCCCCATCCCCCCAGATCCTTCGCTTGGCTCAGGACGCAAAAGCGCCTTGGGGGGAGAAGAGGAGGAACCGGAAGTTCAAAGTCCCCCAGAATTGGGGGATTTAGGGGGCAGTAAATTTGGGGAAGTCAGGACTCAAAGTCCCCCAGGATTGGGGGATTTAGGGGGCTTTGAAGGTAAAATACCCCTCTTAGTCAACCACGAAATTGTCACCCTACCTTCAGCAACAGCGATCGCAATTTCCCGCCGCGACCTCAAAAACCGTACCCCTGCCCCCAAAACCCTAGCAGTACTTGCCGACCCAGTTTTTAACCAAGATGACCCTCGTTTCCAGAAAGATGACCTCCCAGGCGACAATTCCCAATTCTCAAACCAAGACAAAGTAAGACAATTTGCCTCGGAAATGGGTGTTACCCTAGAACGCCTTGAACACAGCGGCCAAGAAGCAAAAACAATTCTCGCCCTAGTACCCGAAAACCAGCAAATGCAGGCCCTCGGATTTGCTGCTTCTCGCCTCACCGCTACTAGTTCAGATTTATCTCAATATCAAATTGTCCACCTCGCTACCCACGGATTACTCAATACAGAAAAGCCAGAATTATCTGGTTTAGTATTATCTCTCTTCAACCAAGAAGGAAAAGAAAAAGACGGTTTCCTGCGTCTCCACGATATTTACAACCTCAATTTACCCGCCGAATTAGTTGTCCTCAGTGCCTGCGAAACAGGCTTAGGTCAAGAGATAAAAGGAGAAGGATTAGTCGGTTTAACCAGAGGATTTATGTATGCAGGTGCCAAGGGAATTGCCGTTAGTTTGTGGAGTGTTAACGATGCAGGGACAGCGAAGTTAATGGAGAAATATTACCAGAAAATGCTCAATGAAGGACTAACTTCCGTTGCCGCCATGAGGGCAGCACAATTAGAAATGTGGCAAAGTCAGCAATGGAGTTCTCCTTATTATTGGTCAGCTTTCGTTGTACAGGGAGAATGGAGGGAATGAGTAATGAGTAATAGACCTCTTGCAAAAGTCGATTTTTAGCTGTAGGGGCGTAGCATTTGCGGATAACAACCTTGATTTCACCGATAAATTCGGGGGCAAATGCTACGCCCTTCTAGTATTTATGCTCTTACTTATTGAGAAAATTAGACGTAAAACCTAATCATCTAACTTTCTTTGAAAGCTATAAATCTTTTGAGTAGTTAAGTTATTACAAACTGAAGAAGGTGGCATCTTGAGAGGGAAAATCTGCCGATCTAACTGCACTTGCAAACTAGTCATCGGATCGACACCAGGAGAGATGAGAAATTCTAACCTTCCCAGTTGAGTCCATCTACTTAAATCATCGAGAATTTGTGTGATTGCTTCTAGATAGGGATGATGGGCAGAAGTGAACCAATCTGGGTTTGCTAATTTGGCTTGGTCAAAGCCTAAATGGCAAATTAAAGATGGTTTACCAAATAAAGCGATCGCCACAGGTCTTGCCTCTTCTTGCAATACTAAATGATTCCTATCTGCTAAATGGCGCAGTTTCTCTAATCTCTCGTAGCGTTCTGTAACTGGCTGTGGTGCATCGCTCCAGGTAAGAGCGATAGTTATAAGATAGGTCTGCAAGAGGAGATGACCTAGTTTTTCTGCTTTCGTAGCAAGATAAATGGAGTTGAAGTCATTAGTTTCAATCAACAGAGGCACTCGTTCTACCACCTCTAGACCGTAGCCTTTTAAGCCAGCAATTTTGCGAGGATTATTGGTAATTAGGCGAATTTTTTTAATACCGAGATCATTGAGAATTTGTGCTCCCATCCCATAGTCTCGTAAATCAGCGGGGAATCCCAAGCGCTCATTTGCTTCTACTGTATCTAGCCCCATATCTTGCAAAGAATAGGCTTTTAACTTATTAAGTAAACCAATTCCTCGCCCTTCTTGCCGTAAATAGACTACAACACCATGACCAGCAGATTCAATCATTTTTAGGGCAGTTTCTAGCTGCATCCGACAGTCACAGCGCATGGAACCCAAGGCATCTCCTGTTAAGCATTCCGAGTGCATCCGCACCATAACCGGGTTATCTTGGAACTGGGTCGGATCTCCTTTAATAATGGCGATGTGTTCTGTATTATCTAGGGTGTTGCGATAAGCATAAATCTGAAAATCACCAAACCGACTAGGTAATTTAGCAGCTGTTTCTCTGTGAACAAAGCGGTCATGTTTGAGGCGATAACTAATTAAGTCAGCAATGCTGATTATTTTTAAGTTATGTTGTTGGGCATAGTGGATTAACTCAGGCAAGCGGGCCATTGAGCCGTCCCGATTTTGGATTTCACAAATCACACCAGCTGGGTATAAACCAGCTAACCTAGGAAGGTCAACAGCAGCTTCAGTATGACCCGCCCTTTTTAGTACACCTCCTTCCCTAGCGCGGAGGGGAAAAATGTGACCGGGACGGCGTAAATCTTCTGGTTGAGTAGCTGGGTTAAGGGCAACTTGGATTGTTTTTGCCCTGTCTTCAGCTGAAATGCCGGTAGTAACACCGAGGTGGGGGGCTGCATCAATGCTGACGGTAAAAGCCGTTTGGTTAGTATCAGTATTTTTGCTCACCATTAAAGGCAAATCGAGGGCATCGAGGCGATCGCCCGTCATCGCTAGACAAATTAACCCCCTGGCCTCGACCGCCATAAAATTAATCATGTTAGGTGTGGCAAACTGAGCGGAGCAAATTACGTCTCCCTCGTTTTCTCGGTTTTCGTCGTCAACCACCACCAAGGCACGACCATCTTTCAAATCTGCCAGGGCAGAATCTATAGAGTCAAATTTAAATAAATCGGTTTCAGGTGATTCCACGGAAAAGCGTGAGGGTAAATTCGTAAAGAATTCTAAAGTTTGTTCTTCTTTAATTGTAGCCCGTTTGTTGATGTAGAAGAGTTGCAGAGGTTACCAGGAAAAATTATTGTAAAATACCTAGATTTTTTGCCACCAATGTACAGTTTTGATACTAGAATGCAGCAAATGTTCAAACATTCTCGGTTTCAGTACTCTTAGGAAAGAAATTATCATGGGTGATTTAGAACGCCTGCCCGTAGGTATCGTTGGGGCTTCAGGCTATGGCGGCGTGCAACTTGTACGGCTATTGATGGATCACCCTGGAGTCGAAATAGTCTATCTAGGGGGAGATAGCAGTGCTGGCAAGCCTTTTGCAGAACTATATCCTCACTTAGGTCATTTTGTTAATTTAACCATTGAGCCAATTGATTTAGAGGAAATCGCCAAACGCTGTCAAATCGTCTTTCTCTCCTTACCAAATGGTCTAGCCCACCAGATGGCCCCAAAACTCTTGTCCTACGGCTGTAAGGTTCTTGACCTCTCAGCTGACTATCGCTTTTACAATCTAGAGACTTATAAGAGCTGGTATGGTGGGGAACGTAACGACCTAGAAACCTCAGCCTCAGCGGTTTATGGTTTGCCAGAACTGTATCGCGATCGCATCGCCGAAGCACAACTAGTCGGTTGTCCTGGCTGTTATGTAACCACTAGTCTGTTAGCCTTAGCCCCCCTGATTAAACAAGGCTTGGTCATACCAGAAACTGCCATTATTGACGCTAAATCCGGTACATCGGGTGGCGGACGTGTGGCAAAAACTAATCTGTTACTAGCAGAAGCCGACAACTCAGTAACCCCTTACGGCGTTGCTCGCCACCGTCATACTCCTGAAATTGAGCAAACTTGCAGCGATTTAGCAGGTTACGAAGTTACCGTACAATTTACTCCCCACCTGATCCCCATGGTGCGGGGTATTCTGGCAACCGTCTACGCAACACTGCGCGATCCCGGATTAGTGCGAGAGGATTTAGTAACAATTTACACAGCATTTTACAGAGCATCTCCCTTCATTCGGGTCTTACCTGCCGGTACTTATCCTCAAACTAAATGGGCAATGGGCACCAATCTTTGCTACATCGGAGTAGAAGTTGATCCCCGCACAGCACGGGTAATTGTGATGTCGGTTACTGACAACTTAATGAAAGGTCAAGCTGGTCAAGCGGTGCAGTGTATGAATTTAATGATGGGTTTAGATGAAACTCTAGGTCTACCAAGGATGAGTTTTTATCCGTAGTTGGGAACGGGGAACAGGGAATTTAGAATTTAGAATTTAGAATTTAGAATTTAGAATTTAGAATTGTCAATTGTCAATTGTCAATCTTCCTCATCTCCCCCTGCTTCCCATCTCCCCCATCTTTCTGCATTCTTAATTCTGAATTCTTAATTCTTTCTTCCCCCGTCTCCCCGTCTCCCCACCTGTCCCAACAGTCAAATTAAATACTTGACAGCTTACTTCGGTCCCATACCTACTTTCCCAGCGTAAACAGCGCGATCGCCTAGTGCATCTTCAATGCGTAGTAGTCGATTATATTTAGCTACCCTCTCAGAACGACATAAAGAACCTGTTTTAATTTGACCAGCGCGAGTTGCTACAGCTAAATCTGCAATAGTTGTATCTTCCGTTTCACCTGAACGGTGGCTGATAACTGACTTGAAACCGTTGCGAGTTGCTAAATCAATAGTTTCTAGAGTTTCTGTCAAGGAACCAATTTGATTGAGCTTAATCAAAATGGCATTGGCAGCACCCATGTCAATACCTTTTTGCAGTCGCGTGGGGTTGGTAACAAATAAGTCATCACCAACTAACTGGATGCGTGAACCCAGCTTATCGTTGAGTAATTTCCAATTGTCCCAGTCTTCCTCATGCAGTCCGTCTTCAATAGAGACAATGGGATATTGATCTACCAAGCTAGCCATATAATCAACAAACTCAGCTGGTGAGTGAGCTGAACCATCGTAGACATACTGACCTTCTTTGTAGAACTCACTAGCCGCCACATCCATAGCCAAAGCAACCTGTTCCCCTGGCTTGTATCCAGCCTGTTCTATGGCTGCAATCAGCAATTCTAGAGCTGCTTGGTTAGACTCTAAATTAGGAGCAAAGCCTCCTTCATCCCCTACACCTGTGAGCAGATTCTTTTCCTTCAAAACCTTACTCAGGGAAGCAAAAACCTCCGCACCCCAACGCAAGGCTTCTTTAAAGCTATCTGCCCCCACAGGCACAACCATAAATTCTTGGAAATCCACGTTATTATCAGCGTGGGCTCCACCGTTGATGACATTCATCATCGGCACTGGCAACAGATTAGAAAGGGGACCCCCTAAATAACGATATAAAGGAATCTCCAGTTCATTAGCCGCCGCCTTAGCAGTTGCTAGAGAAACAGCAAGGATCGCATTTGCCCCCAATTCTTTTTTATTAGGGGAACCGTCCCGCTTAATCATAATCTGGTCAACGGTTGCTTGGTCTAGAGCATCGACATCTAACAACTCACGGCTGATTTTTTCTTTGATGTTGCGTACAGCCTTAAGGACTCCTTTGCCCCCGTAGCGGTTAGGTTCGTCATCCCGCAGTTCGTGAGCTTCAAAAGTACCTGT
>JBAUJE010000367.1:0-28067 GCA_049683475.1 Coleofasciculaceae cyanobacterium
AACATTACTTGACCGTGCAGGGTATTAACTTCTCCTCGTTCAGCGAGGGTTTTGAGTACCACTGCGGTAGAGGAGAGGGAGAGGACAGCCCCCAAAAATATCCCCTGAGTTAGTCCTTCAACCCAACCCATCAGGGTAGCTAAGAACGCTACCAAGCCAATAGTCAGACCAATTTGCAGTAAACTGCCTTTAATGGCAATGTCTTTGACCCGTTTAAGTTCAGCTAGGGAAAATTCAACACCTAGAGCAAATAGTAGGAAAGCAACGCCCATTTCTGCTAGATGTTCAATTTGGGCTTTATCGCCTAATAGCTGCAGACCAAATGGCCCTACAATGAAGCCACTGGCTAAATAGCCCAAAAGTACGGGTTGACGGAGGCGGTTGGCAATATATCCTCCTAGAGCAGAAGCCCCTAGAACCGTAGTGAGATCCAAAATGAAACTATGCCCTGCTGCCATCTTTACTTTGCCTCTGCTAGCTTAATGAGTGGCTCTCCTTTACTGGCACTAGGGGTGAATAGCTCTATAGTTCAGGTAATCAGGAATAGCGATGCGATCGCTCTTGTTGACTTATTCCCAATACCGAGACTGTTTATTCTACGCCAGGGCAGGAGATCCATATTCTCTCGGTCGAGTTTTCTTTAGGATCTAATGCGATAGACAACTATTTCTGTAACAAGTAAGCAAATCGTCGCCCCATCTGCTTCCTGGACAGAAGACTTGATCCTTGAGGGGGGAAGGTAGGGAGTCACTCCCCTCAGTCCAATACTACCAATAATAATGTATGCAGTATCTAAGGGACATCTACTTTCATGTTCCTTCTTTCTGCCCAGCTTATCAGGCTGGGTTTCCTGATTAAATCAGTTATTCGGATTTTTGATTTTTGATTTTTCCCTCAAAAATCTTCCTCTTCTTCGACTGGACGTGTCAGAACATCACTGACTGTTGCTGCAGCAAATTCGCTGGTATTGTTGATTTCCTTAACTTTTTGAGTTAATTCTTTGGCTTTTTCTACTTCTCCTAGTCGGGCAAAAATCAAGCCAGAAGCAGCGTAGGTACTTAAATATAGTCTAATTTGAGGATCATCTTGACGAGAGATTAAGATAGGCTTAAGCTGCTGCCAGTCCTCTGGCAATTTTTCTGATTTCTTAACTTTATCTAGTACTTTTTCTGTTATTTTCAGGGCTGCCTGGTAATTTCTTTTGTAGAAAAAGAACCTGTAGGCAGAAACTAAAACATCTGTATTACTTCCTGCTTTATCCAAGGCTAGATTAATATATTTCTCTGATTCTGAGGTGTTTTCCCAGTTGTCAGCAGCTAGGAGCAGTAGGTTTTTAATGTCCTCTGGCACATCGTACCAAGAAAACATACTTTCTTGAATATTCATAATTAATACAGCTAAAATATAAAGAATGTTTAAGTCAGTCCAAAATTACTGACGTAAGCTGATGTGTATTTAAATTGGGTATTCCCCGTTGCCCGTTCCCTGTTCCCTGTTCCCTTTTAGAGAATTTAGTATTCCAATCTAAATGCCGAACAGCTTAATACATCTATAGCAATTCTCATATTGCTGAAATACAGTCAATTTTCTTACCTGTTCCCTGTTCCCTAAAACCCAGCCCAGTTTTGATTATAGTCATTTAACGAGACTGGATTTTGGAGTTTACAGGACTTACGCAGTGAAACGAAGAATTAAAGGTTAGCGTTAGGTATCGAATTTGGTTAAAGTTCCCTTACGATACCCCATACTCAGCCTCAACAGATAACCGGCTTTGCGTAAGTCCTAGTTTAGTTTACTCGTCCGAAAAAAACCAATCTTCTAAAGGAAAAGAATAATTAAATTCCCCTCTAATTCTACTGTCTTGCTTGCTCTTATTTTCTCTATATTCTGTAAGAAGAGAATTTGAAAAAGAGGGAGTAAAAGAAATTGAGGGACGATAAGCTCTGTTCTGACTGAAGCGGTGTTCTAGACGATAGTAACAAACTCCACCGTACCCATTAGCAGGATTGCCAGGAAGAGAACAAGAAGCCGTAATTTTAAGACCAGTCAAATTCTCTAGGCACTGTATAAAAGCTTTACCTATTGACCCAGTAGCTACCTGGCAGCAGTAAAGAAGGAGTTCAGCATCAGCTGTCATAGCACACCGCCACTGCCTTAATAAACTTATCATTCTCTCTTGGGAGAGATTTAACAGATTTAGCTGCCCGAAACCCAATTGCATACTACCTGGTGAGCCGTGACAAACTATGTAAAGGCGTTTGATGCCAGTGCATTTTGCCAATGTTTGGGTAATCTGCTCGATACTATCGTGTCTGGGGTCAAGGATAATAACTTCTGCTTCTTCAGAGGCACTATTAACTAAACTTTGGTAGTCGTTAAAAGCTGGATCAACAAAAATAACCGTGCCAGAGTTTTTTCTCTTGCCGTCAAGCTTATTATTACGGAATCTTCTACCGTGGTTAGATGTTTGGTTAGTTTGAATTTCGCTGATTTCAAGCATGATTTAATTTGATTAAATAAACTGCCATGATTGGTAAAATCTACGAATAAGATATTTACCTGTTAACTTTTTTCTGTTGAAACTAATGAGCGGGGGAGTGAATCATTTCTCTTCCCCGGTGCCATTTAAAAGGAATGGTTTCCTCTAGGTCAATTTTCTAACTTTAAGACCTTGCCTATTTCATTTAGGCAAGTTTTTAGCTTGCTTTATTGAACATCTTTACATGTTATATCTAGTAAGGAAAAATCAAATTAAAATAATTATAAAGATTTGAATTTTACTGCTCAAAAAAAATAAATACATACTCCTTTAAATTAAATACTCTAGACCTTAAAGTCCAGAGTTATAGCAAAACTTACTTGCGTCATTTACTCAAGAAACTAGTATTTCAAAGATAGAACAATTATGCTACTTGATTAAATAAAGCATGAGTTTCTGTATACCAATTAATTTGTTAATGAGTTGTATCTTAAGCTATAAAAAGCCAGAAAGATACTTTAATTTAAATTAATCAGGAGCTTTAAATTTATCTGCTAAGGAAAGCACCTCTACCCATAGAGTTTTTTTCCTGATTAAACCATCTATAGACTTAAAGTCTGGAGCGATAAAAACACAGTACGTCTGCGCAAATTGAAACATAGCCTAGGTAGGCAAGTTATCGCAACGAGCAATCCGCTGTTGCATCTATGTCTATGTAGTCGAGATTTATAATGTCAGGTATCTTTGCAAACATATAATGCGCCTCCTTGCTTCAAACCAAGATTTGTCTACTTCATCCCAGCTAAAACCGTTATTCCGGCTGATTTGGATTAATTCTATTCCGCATTTAGCTGATGTTGGTCAAGTTACGCGATAAAGGTGAATTTTTTGGGTAATAAATGGCAATTAATTGTAAAGATAAAGCAAAATAGTGAATTTATCGAGTAGTGAAGCCTGAATGATGGATTACTTTAGATCTGTGAATTTAGTCTAGCCCTGAGGGAATACTAAAATTAGTAGCTCTAGTCACTTTCTTCTGTTAATACCGCATCTACAACAACTTTAATACTGGGTATCTAGCATCTAGAGATATTACCTGGCAGATACTTAGACGTTTTCAACTTCCCAGAGGCTGAGGTTATAGTGACCTACTTGTAATCAGTTCAGTTAAGTAAGTTAAATTGTTGCAAAAGGAAATGATTGTGGATTTAACTGTTGCTATCCCTACTTATAACGGAGAAAAGCGTTTACCAGAAGTTTTAGAGTGCTTGCTTATCTTCTGCCAAAGGCAGAGTGCTGGTAAAACAGAATACTTTAGCTGGGAAGTAATTGTTGTAGATAACAACAGCACTGATAGTACAGCACAGATTGTTCAGAGCTATCAACAGTCTTGGCCTTGCCAATATCCCTTGAGGTATTGCTTTGAACCTCAGCAAGGAGCAGCATTTGCTAGAAAGCTTGCGGTAAAGAAAGCTCAAGGTAAACTTGTTGGCTTTCTAGATGATGACAACTTACCGGCAGCTAATTGGCTAGAAGCCGCCTATGCTTTTGCTCAAGAACACCCCCAAGCCGGTGCTTACGGCAGTCAAATTCATGGTGCCTTTGAAAAGACACCTCCAGAAAATTTTCATCGCCTTGCTCCCTTTCTCGCTATTACTGAACGTGGTTCTCAGCCACTACGCTATGAACCTACTAAAAAAGTACTGCCACCTTCAGCCGGGTTAGTTGTGCGTAAACAAGCTTGGTTAGAGAGCGTTCCTCCTGAGCAAATTTTGACTGGACGTACTCTTAACAATGTTGTTACAAGTGAAGATTTGGAAATACTCTGTTACATTCAAGCAAAAGGCTGGGAAATTTGGTACAATCCGGCGATGGAGATTAACCACAAAATCCCCAGCTGGCGTCTAGAAAGAGAATATCTACTAAGTTTGTTACAGGGAATCGGACTCAGCCGCCACGTTACCCGTATGCTCAGTGTTAAGCCTTGGTTTCGACCTTTTGCTTTGCTTGCCTACCTAGCTAATGATCTACGTAAAATTGCTCTGCACTTACTTAAATATCGACAGCACGTAAGGACTGACTTGGTTGCAGCTTGTGAAATGCAGCTATTTGTCTCCAGTCTAATCAGCCCAATTTATCTGTCGAGCAAGGGATTGAGAAAAGCGAAGAGGCAATAAGAGGAAAAAGCTTTAACGGCTAAAATATTTTTTATACACGACTTCCCTATTCCCTATTCCCTGACTCGATCAAGAAGTCTAATGCTTTAGAGCTGATGGCGGTAGGGTTGGTAGTGAGGTAAATTGACTTTTTGAGTGACTTTAGTCACAGTATTTAATCTAAATTGAGATAACTTAGTTAAGGCTATGTTAAAGCTACTAACTCTACCTATACTGACTATCGTCTCAACAGCACTCAAGTACATAAATTGTTAATAGCTTGAAATTAGCAATTGTTAAAGACTTGATAAAGTAAGTTGAACGAAAGTTGCTGATAGTTAGCTGATTGTCATATTATGATGGCAAGGGTGTACTACATGTTTTACAGCTGTCTTACAGGTTCAGTTGTATCTCTAACTCGACATCAGAAAATAGCAACCATTCTTACTAGTCAGGTTGTTTTTTCATCGGTTCAGACTATTCATTTGGCAACAGATACAGAGAGTCTGGCTTGATTCAGTAGCAGATGTATCTAGTTTTTATTGATTAACTTGATACCTGATACAGAACCACAACCAGAATTTTTAGTGTCTAGCCTAGTTTTAGTGAATTGGTGAGAAAGCTCTTGCCTAAAAACTGACTCTGGCTTACCTCTCAATCAGGTGAGAAGCAGATTATAGGTTAAAGGAATGGTTGATGCCATGACATCGAGCGAGGAAGCTAGCTAACGGGAACCAGTAAGTAGAGAGATAGGGGTGATCGAAATACTAACGATTGCCTATCTTCATCATGTCTTTCAGTTTTAAAAACACCCAAATAACCATTTATATTTCATTTATAGTCTGGGGATTTTTAGCTCATTTTTTTATAACTACTATCTGGCAAAGAGTGAAGTGTGACATTTATCAAACTCGCAGATTTAATCATTAATGTTGACTACATAGCTGCAGTCAAGTTCAGTAGCTATACCAGTCTTGAAGGTGGTGAGGAGATTCCCATCGTAAATATTTGCTTAATGATTCCGGAGGGTTCTTTAGACGATGAGTGTGAATGTTGCCATAACCAATGTCTTACCACAGAGACACTGGAGTTTGAGGATGAACTAGCAATGACAGTCTGGGATTACTTCAATCGCTCCGGCGATGTTACTGTTTTATTTGAATAAATGAAAATTGTCAAACCGAGAAAGTTAACTATTACTGAACCACTAGTTAACAACCTTGTTAACTAAATAGTCGTATTTTTAGCAACTTTGCGGCCCGATTGACGAGTATCACCAGCATTAAAAAGCTCATAGGTATTGAATCTAGAACATCTATCTAAAGGCGTAAAGGCTAATTTATCCTACTAATTCTGTTTTCTTTACTGCTTTTTCACTTAGTTTTGGGAGGTAAATAAGTCAGGATTGAAGCTAGACAGACGCAAAAACAATGCTCAAGAGGATTGAAAAGCCAGGATCAGATATGAATGACTGATACATTTGTGAAAACTCGATAAAACTGCTCAAATTCAGTTGCTGATAGTCAGGTCATTGACCTATCATACAGAAAGCGTAATACAAGTCATACGGCTGTATTACCAACCAGCTCTCGGAGAATAAAAGCAGTGAACTGGTAACCAGAGACACTCAGCTTGAACCTTGTAGTCGGTTGGACACCCTAGGGTTATCTATCTAAGACGCTTCAATCTCATTACTTAGGAAAATAGGTTTTTTTAGGAGTCAATATTATGAATTTCTTACCATCTCAACAAAAATCCATTCAGTCAGAGCAGGTCGTTTACGACTATGTTTCTACGGAGGAAGTGCAAGAGTTTGATTTGCACAATCAACTGGTAAACTTGGCAGTGCCTTTAGCTCAAACTTGGAAAGACAACCACCCTGAAGCTAGACCTGCTTCGGAGGCTGATTTGGAAAGCTGTGTCTTAGCCGTAGCAATTGAAATGGCTGTAGCCGGAGATGCAGTTGGAGGCCCGACGGGAGCTTTAATTGCCGCTGGTGGTGGTATTTCCGCTGCTGAAGTAGCTTGCAGACGAGTGCTGTAAACAGCATTTTGGGTTAGTTGAATCAAATTTGCTGACTACAGCTTAATAAAACTTAACTAATTGTGCTAGCATTGCCCAGGGTCGAGTCGTCTGAATACCACAAATCAATTTAAGTCAATGCAAGGATTTTATCCTTGTCAAAGCTATTTAAAGGCTAGTGGGCTTAGTCAGACAAGTTGAGGAGGCAGAGAGTTCAGATTAGCCTTTTCCGATCCCCCACTACCTACAAAAACTTTTTTTGCTTCAATTTCCCCTTCACTGAGGTGCGTCCTTAATCGGGTTCAATCCAACAAAGGGTTAGCTACGACAAATTAAATCCGGTAAAGCAAGGTGCGCTCCCACAAGACGGTCTACCACTTCTGCTCATTTGACTGCGATCTCGACAGGCATAGACGGAAATCTGCCTGGAGTAAGACATTATCTACCTAATAGTAACAGGCACGCAACCTGGGCAAGCAAGCGCGTTCTCCACGCCTTGAACTGTTAGGCACAAGTATTAAAGGTTCTTCTACCAATACTTTCTAGCTTCTGCCAACAGATTATCACTGATGAGGAAAATTTTTCATGACTACTCGTTTTAATAGCAATTCAACAGCATATCCTCAAGAAGAGAATGGCAAGGTTCCTAATTCCCTCAATGGTTTAAAACAGGGTGAGTTGAGCGCATACAGTAACCATCAAAACTATCAGCCACTTCTGACTAATCAGTCAATGACGAATGAAGTTAAGCCGCAGCAGATGAATATTTCTTCAACTACCAACAAATTTCAATCATCTCGTGGTAGTCGTTGGCAGGGACTGCGCTTAACCCAAAAAGCTACTGCTTTGGCTATTGCCCTAGGCACCATCCCCGTATTACTAGTGGGAGGAACTGCCTATAAATTGGCTGACAAGGCAATTACTAAAAATATTTCTCAGAATAAAGTCGCTAGTACCATTGATTTGCAGAGCAAGGTCGAACACTTTATGCGCGATCGCTACGCCGATATTCAGGTGCTAGCCGAACTGCCGATGCTGAGCAATCCGCAGCAGAGGGAAACAACGACCCTTGAGCAAAAGCAAGCAGTATTAGAGAGTTACATTAAGACTTACAAGTTTTATAACAGTATTGCCGTATTTGACCTCAATGGTGATGCCATTGTCAAAGCCGGAGGAGAAGCGATCGGTAACCACGCTGATCGCGAATATTTTAAAGCTGTCATTGAAACAAATCAGCCCTACATCAGCCGTCCCATTAACTCCCAATCTACTGACATCTTCTCTATTTACTTCTCTGCACCAGTTAAAGACCAAGCCACAGGTGAGACAGTTGCTGTGATCCGTTCCCGCATGCCAGTAAAGCAGCTAGAAGAGTTGCTGCAAAACTATGGTGATGACGGGGATGAATATTTCTTAATTGACACCTCCGAGGGAAAAATATTCCTAGCGAAAGAAAGTAATAAGGAAAATCAAGAGCCTCAAGCTGTTTTCCCTGGTTTGGAAAAACTGCAAGCAACCCAGGCACCAGGTAGTTTAGTTACTACCGATCAGATCGAAAAGCAAAAAGATCTCTTAGCCTACGCACCCTTTGCAGAACTAGAAGGCTTACCTGAACTACCTTGGGCCGCAGCAATTGCTACTGAAACTGAGATTGCCTTCGGTTCCCAAAGACAAATGCTGATGGCTTTGAGCTTAGGAGTTGGTTTAACCGTGTTGCTAGTAAGTGCAGTGGCAATTTATTTAGCTAAACGTGCGACTTATCCCCTCTTAGCAGCGAGTAAAGCGGTGCAGCAAATGGGACAAGGGGATTTAAGTCCCCGCCTAGATGTGCAAGGAGAAGACGAACTTGCCATCTTAACCTCTAATATCAACCTAATGGCAGAGCGAGTTCAAACCCTCATAGCAGAGCAAAAAGCCTCAGTTGAGGAAGCCCAGTTATTCTCGGAAATTGCTACCTATTCTGCTACAGAAGAAGATAGAGCTTCTGTTTTCAACCGAGCAGTAGAAGGGGCAAAGGTAAGATTAAAAGCAGATCGGGTGGTAGTCTATTCCTTTGACTCTGACTTAAGCGGTACTATTATTGCCGAAGCAGTTGAACCCGGTTGGCCTTTGGCTTTTGCCGAGCAAATTAGTGACCCTTGCATTGGTTCCCAACTCATAGAACAGTTCAGAAAAGGGCGGATTGTTCCCACCAGTGATGTCTACGCCACCCAATATTCTTCTGCTCATTTACAGCTATTAAAACGGTTAGAAGTCAAAGCAAACTTAGTAGTACCGATTATTTCCGGTGAAGACTTAATTGGCTTACTCATTGCTCACCAGTGTAGTAATACCCGCGTTTGGCAGCAGTCGGAAATTGATTTCCTCAATAAATTGGGAACTCAAGTGGGATTAGCTTTAACTAGTGTCCGCTTTATCGATCAAAAAGAAGCAGAAGTCGAGCGTGCAGAGCAACTTAACCAACTCAGCACTCGTATCCGTTCCTCCCTAAAAGTCGAAGATATCTACGAAACCACCATTACAGGTGTGCGGGAAGCCATAAAAACCGACCGTGTAATTGTTTATCTCTTCGATGAGAAATGGCAAGGCAGCGTGGTGGCTGAGTCAGTAGCCAGTGGTTGGCCGACATCTTTGGGAGCAAATATTGCTGATCCCTGTTTTTCTGAGCATTATGTAGACAAATACAAAGCTGGTCTAGTTAGCTATAACAATGATATTTATGCTGCTGAGCTAGATCCCTGCTACATGGGTCAACTAGAACCATTTATGGTCAGAGCTAACTTAGTTGCGCCAATTATAGCTTACGATAAGCTCCACGGTCTATTAGTAACCCATCAGTGTTCAGGGGTACGAGTCTGGCAAGAATCAGAAATTAACTTCTTCAAACAGGCGGCGATTCAAGTAGGTTCTGCCCTCGATCTAGTTTACCTCCTGGGGCAGCAACAAGAAGCTCGTCAATTGGCAGAAGATGCTTCTGCTGAGCAGCGTAAGCAAAAAGAAGAACTGCAACTACAACTATTAGGACTACTCGGTGACGTGGAAGGAGCAGCTCGAGGCGATCTTACCGTGCGAGCAGATGTAACCGCTGGTGAGATTGGCACTGTGGCAGACTTTTTCAATTCTATTATTGAGAATCTACGGGAAATTGTTACACGGGTTAAACGCTCTGCCATCGAGGTTAACGCTGCTATTGGTGAAGACGAGGAAGCAATTCGTCAACTTTCTGAAGAAGCTCTCCAACAGGCGGAGGATACAACCCGCATCCTCAATTCCGTCGAAGAAATGACCCAATCTATTCAAGCAGTAGCTCAAAGTGCTCGTCAGGCAGCAGAAGTTGCTGGTACTGCTTCTGATACGGCAGAAAAGGGTCAAGCTACGATGGATCTAACCGTACAGAATATTTTGAGTCTGCGGGCTACAGTAGCTGAAACAGCCAAAAAGGTGAAGCGTCTGGGTGAGTCCTCTCAGCAGATTTCTAAGGTAGTTGCCCTGATTAACAAAATTGCTCTGCAAACTAACTTACTAGCTATCAACGCTGGTATTGAAGCAGCTCGCGCTGGTGAAGAAGGGCAAGGCTTCGCCGTGGTAGCAGAAGAGGTGGGTGAACTCGCCGAAAAGTCAGCAGCAGCCACTAGCGAGATTGAAAAAATTGTCGAAAATATCCAAATCGAGACAGCTCAAGTACTCGAAGCAATGGAAGAGAGTACCTCTCAAGTCGTTGAGGGAACACGCTTGGTTGATAACACCAAAGATAGTCTTGGTCAGATCCTCAGTGTTTCTCACCAAATTAATCAGCTGGTGCAATCTATCTCTGAGGCGACAGTTTCGCAGACGAAAACTTCTGAAGAGGTTAGCGGTTTGATGTATCAGATTGCCATGGCTTCAGCACGTTCTTCTAGTTCCTCTAGCAAAGTTTCTAACTCTCTGATACGGACTGTAGAAATTGCTCAGGAATTACAGGCATCTGTGGGTACATTCAAAATTGAAAAGCTAGCTTAAAGTGCGAATTGAAAATGGTTAATTGTTGATCTTCTGCTGCTCATTTGTTCCCCTTCTCTCTATCAGCATCTACCAACCACCGACTGCCGACTTCCTGAAGTCTTAGTCTATATCACTCACTACTAATATAGAGAAACGCTATATCCTGTCTCGGCAAGGCGGTGACAAATTGAGAAGTACTTCAAGATTGTTGAACAAAAATATTGTTGTCCAAAACAACGGGATTCTTATCAAAATGTGGTTGCCGTTGACCTCGGCATTAACACTACAGCAACAGTTTCAGTAGTTAGCTTTGACGGCACTGTAATCCATCGAGATTTCATCAATCCAGGAAGAGACATAGACCGTCGGGACAAACGACTGAAGTCTGTTTCAACAAGAGCTAGCCTCACGATGGGTTCGGGTGGAAAACTTCATAAAGGATTCTGCTCAAATACTTATCGAAAATGCCGAAATATTAACCAACAAATTGCTCATTTTGTTTCTAAGCGAATTGTCAATATTGCCCAGCAATTTAATGCTGAGGCAATCGTATTTGAGAACTTGAAAGGATGGAAACCTAGGGGTGGAGGTAGGCGATCAACCTTACGACAACGTTTCCATGGCTGGCTCAAGTCGATGATTCGAGACTACGCTCAGATGAAGTGGCTGGAAGTTGGTGGCAAGGTCATCGACGTAGTTGCCGCCTACACCTCAAAGTTGGCATATGACGGTTCTGGAGTAGTAAAAAGAGACTCCAGGAATTATGCTCTTGCTAAATTTGCCTCTGGAAAGCGATACAACTGCGACCTCAATGGTTCTCTCAGGTTCTCTCAATATCGCGGCTAGAGGAATTATTCAGCTTACTCGCCGAAAGGACGGTAAGGTTCGTTCGAGCCAAAGCATGCCCTTGAGCCTTGTCCTCAAACAAAGTGAAGGAAAAGCGAAGGGTACTCGACGTTCGCCTCGAAGTTGGGCTTGTTTGTGTGACTTGTGGACTACCGCATCCTCAAGTTAGCATAAGACACCTCCACCTCGCGTCAGCAGGTGGAGTGAGCTTCATCTTTGCACAGCCATACCAGCGGCTCATTACTCGGAAGACTCGGATTGGCTGAGTTCTGATCTGGTTTTACTGACAGCTAACTGGCATTGTTCTTCACATTGACGTAAAGCTTCTGTAGTTCGCTCATGCTTAGCAATTTCTACTTGTAAGAGTGTGTTAGCTCTTGCCAACTGAGCGGCTTGTTCCCTTTCCCGTTCGGCCCAGGCTATTTCTGTACGCTTACGCTCAGTAATATCCCGCTGCACTGCCACCCAGTGGGTATACCAGCCTGTTTCATCGAAAATAGGCACAATGTTAAGCTCAACCCAAAACTCAGATCCATCTTTGCGATAATCAACTAGTTCTGCGCGCACTGGCTCTTTTCTGTAAAGCTTAGCTCGAATGTTATCCAATAAATCTGGGTTAGCCTGACCACCCTGGAGAATACGCGGTGTCTTGCCAATCACCTCTTCTGGTTGATAGCCAGTCATGCGGGTGTAGCCTTGGTTGACATAAACAATCTTCGGTTCTGCCTCATCAATTGGCTCGGCTTCAGTAATCAAGATGCCATCGTTGGCATGGAAAAAGGCTGACTCCAATAGACGCAGGCGTTCTTCGGAACGCTTACGCTCACTGATGTCGCGAACAAAACTGAGAGAGACTAATCTATCTTGGTACTCAATCACCCGAGAGCTGATTTCAACTTGTATTTCTGTACCGTCCTTGCGTCGGAGAGCATGCTCAAAGATGAAGCTACCAGTTGCCTGCATCTGTTGAGAAATCATTCTTTGGCGCTCTTCAGCTATCGGTACATCGATATCCCTAGTTCTCAAGTTCAGTAGTTCTTTGCGGGTGTAGCCAAGTCGTCTTGAGGCATTCTGGTTAGCGTCTAGAATGCCGCTGCTCAACAGGTCAATGATAAAAATTGAGTCGTTGGCATACTCAAACAAGTGACGGTAATTAGCTTCTGATTCCCTGAGAAATTCCTCGACTTGATTGCGCTCAGTAATATCTCTAGCAGTGCAGATCACCGCATCTAAATTACTACCCTCGGTCAGGATTGGACTAAGGATACACTCGTAGTCCCGAACACCATTGATAGTGGGGTAACTAATTTCAAAGGTTAAAGGTCGTTTTGTGGCAAAGACAACTTCTCTTTGGGCATCGAGGGACTCCATCACCTCTGTTGGTATATCTAGCTCTAGTAGGCTACGACCCAAAATTTGACTTTGCTGTGAACCAAATAACTGAGCCATGGCTAGATTGACATAAGTCAACCGGCCCATGCGATCAAGTACGCAGATAGGATCGGGACAAGCAGAAAGTACTTGATCAAATATCCTTGACTGTTGGGCAATCCTGGCTGCTAGCTCTCGCAGTTCCGTCTCCTCTGGCTGAGCTGAACCAAGCTGACTTGGTCGTTCTGGTTGAGTCGCGGTTGTACAAAGTCTTCCTCCTCCATCCATTAGACCAATTGTCTGAGTACGGAGATTGTCCCCAGAGAGAAAAGAGCTGGCAATGCTAAGGAATTTCTCAGGCGCAACTTTCTGCTTCTGTACTGTGCTAAGATTAACAGCTGAGCCTTCAGAGTGCGATTGGTGAGTTAGCTTAGATAGCCTGTGACTAAGCTTAGTAATTTTTTGTTCTAACTCACTTATCTCCTGTTGCAGTTCCGTTGCCGTCGCTGATTTTTGATCGTCAGCAGGCATGCCGAACGCTCTCTTCAATGCCTCGACAACCACTGCTGTTCGATCTCTACCAGTCGCCTCTGCCCTTGACCTAATCTCTTGAGTTAGATCCTGTGGAAGTCTAAATGTGGCTATTTTACTTTTGCTGACCATTGGTTAGTTGGGACGATATTATCTATAAAGTTAGCCGGTTTGTAATACAGACAGAAAAGGTTATGCTATGGCGGCTAAAACCAAATACTGTATAACCTGTAGCAATTAAGTTAAGTAAGGTTATATCATTGTTGCAAACATAACTGTAATAGTGCCTCCGTGAAACTACGGTCTTGCCGCAATTGCCCCTGCTTTAGTGAGTCGAGTCGGTGCTCTCGTGATCGGTAAGGCTGTATACGCTTGGCACTTAGAGTTATCCCTGATTCGTAATACAGTTAAGCTCGAAGCTTAGCTGTAGTAGTTTTTTTATAACAATGCACACCTGTCAAAATTACCTGCTTTCTCTGAGTACCATAGTCAGCCTGAATATGGGTAGAAGATATCCACTACCAGCGTAGAAAAATGATCAACCTAATGCGACGATACTATGCTCTAAGACTAAGAAGTATTACGCATAGTATAAACGCAGAACGCAGTTAGTTACAATCTTGTTTTCTGTAATACAGATCACAGACACTTCCCTATGGTTGCTCTCAGGGTTCTGAAGAAAAAAAAACGCCCATTGCGGGCGCTTGATCAGGGTGCATCTACTAAGCTTCAGTCTATCCCAATGAGGGGTCATACCCCCCACCCCACTTAACAAAAGTTTAATGTTTCAGAGATCAATTATTCCGGAGCAATTAAATTTGGTGGTAGTTCGAGAGGAATCGTGCCTAGTAACCCCTTGCGAAAATCATCTAAAATTTGCCGTGCTGTACGCTCTACGTTTCCTTGGTGGCGAGAAGAGGCTAAAGCGTGTAGGTATTCTTCCCCTGTTAGATAACCGGGATCAAGTTCATAGCGCTTCTGGAGAGACGACTTAGGTAACAGCCCCCATTCAGCTGCGTAGTCTAAATCCTCGATAATATCTACCAGGGTCGCAGCTACCCTCTGATTGTCATAGGATGCCTCACCAATATCGTCGCAAATTGCTAACTTGATAGCTTTCTGCTGGTCTTTTAGCTGTGCCGGAATGATTCCTGGAGCATCTAGTAATTCTATTTCGTCAGAAATTCGCACCCAACGTAGCTGGCGCGTCACACCAGCACGACGGGCACTCTCGACAGCGCGACGACCTAACAGTCGGTTAATCAGGGCTGATTTTCCAACATTGGGAAACCCCACCACCACAGCGCGGACGGGACGAGGTAACATACCACGGCTAAGACGACGCTGATTCATAGTCACCCCAGCAGCCTGTGCTACCTGTGCCACCTTGCGGATGCCTTTACCCTGCTTGGCATTGGTAAAATAGGGTGTTTCTCCAAGCTGTTCAAACCAAGACTGCCACCCTTGTCGAACCGCTGAATTGATCATATCGACTCGATTAAGCAGTAGAACCTTAGTTTTACTCTCTACCCACTGCGACATCTGAGGATGATCCGTTGCCAGAGGAATCCGAGCATCCCGTACCTCTAGCACCACGTCCACTCGTTTGAGCTGTTCTTTGAGTTCCCGTTCTGCTTTGGCAATATGACCGGGATACCACTGAATTGTCATTAGTTATTACTTTTCTCTAGATGAGGGAGATGGGGGAGATGGGGGAATATGGGGGAGATGAGGGAGATGGGGGAGATGGGGTGAACTCTATTCCCTGTTCCCTGTTCCCTCTTATTAACAATTTTCAATTTTGCATTTCCCTAAGGAACAACTAAAACTGGGCAAGGAGACAAATTAATAACCCGATTTGTTACACTTTCTGACGCTCCATCCTCAGTTAAACCTAGTCCTCGACAACCCATAACAATTAAATTTGCATCCACTTCGTCGGCAACGTCGCAAATAACGAACGGTGGTATGCCTTGACGAATTACCGTTTCAGCCTCGATACCCTGCTGGGCAAATAGTTCTTGGGCATTCTTGAGTAGTTCGGCGACTATCTCGGCTGACATCCTTGTTTCCGGATGCTCTGGTGGGGTTTCTGCGTCGGCTTCTTGGCTTACGGAGAGCAAAATCAGTTTGCTACCATACTTTTGCACAACATTGACAACAACTTCTGCCGCTTCACGAGTTTCTCTGGTTTGGTCGATAGGAAATAAAACAGTATTAAACATCGCACGCCTCTAAGGTACACGGACTCCGGTACAATGTGGACGGGCTTGAGTATGAATGACCTTTAGCGAGGGATTCATTCTCTGTTTATTTTAAATCTACAGGGCAACCGTCAAGCATAACATGACGCTTCACGCTTCAATAGGAGCGCAGAGCATTAGACATAGGCAATTAGGAGATTATTACTGTGTCCAAAAAAACTGTAGCAGATCTATCTGAGTCAGATTTAGCAGGAAAGCGGGTATTAGTGCGAGTGGACTTGAACGTACCACTTGATGATAGCGGTAAAATCACCGACGATACCCGCATCCGCGCTGCTCTACCAACAATTCAAGACCTAACCAAAAAGGGTGCCAAGGTGATTCTGTGCTCTCACCTGGGTCGTCCCAAGGGACAAGTTAAAGAAAGCCTACGCCTTACGCCTGTAGCCAAGCGTCTGTCAGAAGTACTGGGTCAGACAGTAACTATGTGCGACGATTGCGTTGGTGATAAGGTGGCTGCCCAGGTTACGGCTTTAGATAATGGTGGGGTGGCACTGCTAGAAAACCTTCGCTTCCACCCCGGAGAGGAAAAAAACGATCCGGAATTTACTAAACAGTTGGCATCCTTAGCCGATGTTTACGTCAATGATGCGTTTGGTACAGCACACCGTGCCCACGCTTCTACTGAAGGTGTAACCCATCACCTCAGTCCCTCTGTGGCTGGCTACCTGATTGAAAAGGAACTCCAGTACCTTCAAAACGCCATTGAAAATCCCCAAAAGCCCTTAGCCGCAATTATCGGTGGCTCTAAGGTTTCTAGTAAAATTGGAGTGATTGAAACCCTACTCGATAAAGTAGATAAGCTGCTCATCGGTGGGGGCATGATTTTTACCTTCTACAAAGCCCGTGGTTTGAGTGTGGGTAAGTCTCTCGTAGAAGACGACAAACTGGAGTTGGCAAAGACTTTAGAAGCTAAGGCAAAAGAAAAGGGTGTAGCCCTGCTCTTGCCAACCGACGTAATCGTAGCCGACAACTTTGCAGCTGATGCTAATGACCAAACCGTTAGCGTTGAATCAATTCCCGATGGCTGGATGGGTTTAGATATTGGCCCTGACTCGGTTAAGGTTTTCCAGGATGCTTTAGCAGATTGCAAATCTGTAATCTGGAATGGTCCAATGGGCGTATTTGAATTTGATAAGTTTGCCAAAGGTACAGAAGCGATCGCTCACACCATGGCAGGCTTAACAAAGCAAGGTGCAACCACGATTATTGGTGGTGGTGACTCGGTAGCCGCCGTAGAAAAAGTCGGTGTTGCTGAGCAAATGAGCCACATCTCAACTGGTGGTGGTGCCAGTCTAGAGTTGCTTGAAGGTAAAGTATTACCTGGTATTGCTGCACTAGATGATGCTTAATTAACTGATGAGTAGTTTGAGGGGGTGTAAGTTCAACGCTCTCGATGGCACGAAATAAACTTGCTACAACCGAGTGCCGCAAATGATTTAAGCGTCGGGATCAGCACTCCCCTCAAACCCTTCCCCCGCCTGTCTCAATAGTCAAATTAAATGTTTGACCGCCCCATTTTGGATTTTGGATTGCCGATAGCGTTTGCGTGGCAGACGCACCTTACGTCGCTACCGCTACGCTAAGGTGCGCTAGCAGCATAGCGAGTATTTTGAATTATTAAGTTACGCAGAAGATAATCTAAAATCTAAAATCCAAAATCCGAGTGACGGCTGATCAGCCTAATTAAAGATTGGGAACTCCCAACTCAAAAATTGCGACTTGTCTCCCAAGAGCTTCATTCAAGCCAAGGAGACATCTACCATGTTCAACTTTGATACCCAATCTTCCCCCACATTCAATCCCTTCGGTCTAGAAGACGTGGGAAGTAGGAGTATCCCTGCTTTTGTAGACATTGATCTTGATGGCGACTTAGACGCTTTTATCGGGGAAAATAACGGTCAGATTAACTTCTTCGAGAATACTGGTACTCTCAACGAAGCGATTTTCTTGCAGCGCAGTGGAGAGGATAACCCCTTTGATGGGGTAGATGTCGGTGGTGATAGTAGCCCAGCTTTTGTAGACATTGATGGTGACGGCGACTTAGATGCGTTCTTGGGAGAAGATGATGGTAATGTCAACTTCTTCGAGAATACTGGTACTCTCAACGAAGCGATTTTCTCTGAGCGTACTGAGGAGGATAATCCCTTTGATGGGGTAGATGTGGGAAGTGATAGTACTCCCACTTTTGTAGACATTGATGGTGACGGCGACTTAGATGTTTTTATTGGAGAGGATGATGGTGATATCAACTTCTTCGAGAACATTGGTACTGTCAACGAACCACTCTTTTCTGAGGGTAATGAAGAAGATAACCCCTTTAGTAGCGTAGATGTGGGAGGCGATAGTAGTATTGCCTTTGTAGACATTGATGGTGACGGTGACTTAGACGCTTTACTGGGAGAGGATGACGGTAATATATGGTTGTTTGAGAACACAGCCATCCCTAATACCATTGAAGGTACTCCCCAAGACGACATCTTGATTGGTACTCCAGAAAACGACATTCTTAACGCTTTACAAGGTAATGATAGTTTGAATGGCGGTGCTGGAGATGACATCCTTGATGGTGGTGCAGGCTTTGATGAACTACTAGGTGGCGCAGGCGCTGATCAATTCCTGTTGAGACTCGGTCAAGGAACGGACACCATTCTAGACTTTGAAGATGGTCAAGATTTATTAGTGTTAGAGGCTGGTCTGAGTTTTGAACAACTCACTATTACTGATAATAACCAGGGTGGCACATCAATTAGTCGCTTTGATGGAATAGTTAACGAAGAAATAGCCTTTCTGAGTGGCATAGAACCTGGTCTAATTACAGAGGTAGACTTTATCTCAAATCTATCTTGACAAAGAACTGATTATTGTTGGTGAAATCTGGGAATTTCAATCACAAACTCTGTTCCCTGGTTTGGTGTTGAATGACAGTACAGATTTCCACCATGTTTTTCTACAATAATCTGATAGCTAATCGACAATCCCAGTCCAGTACCTTTACCGATGGGTTTAGTGGTAAAGAAAGGATCGAAGAGTTTTGAGCGAATTTGCTCCGGTATACCGGAACCATTGTCAATGATTTTGATTTTTACCCAATCATTTGGCAGTAGTTCAGTACAAATCCTAATGAGGCTGGGATTAGTTTTGATTTCTTCTAGCGATCGCTGCTCATTGTGTTCATCTAATATATCAATAGCGTTGCCCAGAAGGTTCATGAATACCTGATGTTGATTTCATGTGCTACTCCTGCTACGATTTGACCCAAGCTAGACATCTTTTCGCTTTGAATCAACTGGGCTTCCGCCATTTTCTGCTGGAGCATTAGGTACTTGACTCGTTGAATCAATTCATTCAGTGCTGTTGTTAATACTCCAATTTCATCTTGGGATAAAATTGGAGCTTGCAAATCAAAATTGTCTTCCTCAGTAACTTGCTGTGCCACTCGTGTCGTTGTTTCGATCGGGTAAACTATTAACCGTCTGGTTAGAACTGCCAGCACAGTGGCGATCGCTACTGATAGTATGAGGCTGATAATAATAATTTGGGTCTTGAGCCATTGCACTTTTTCTAGAGATGCTTCAACCTCTCGTTCTTCCTGAAGAACACTCTCAAAAAGCTGCTGGGAGTTCTCTATAAACTCATGAAATTGGGGGGATAGAGAATGCTTGTCCAGTTCAATGAGTACTGTTGGCAGTGCCGCCGGATTAATAGGCTGCTCTGTCTCCGTCTCCACCGTAGGGAAAAGATTATCAACAAGTTGGACATATTCCTGGGTAACACCATCGTATTTACGAAGCATAGACTGGAAGATTTCCAACTCTTCCATAAGTTCCTTAACTGTTGCCTCACGGTAAGATGTCTTTAGACTTAACCAAGCTCGATCCCCTGCTTTTGCATATTCGTGCAATTAGACGGACTTGGTCTAATTTACTAAACCGTGTATTTCTCTAATATGGCAAAAAACGATCCTCCTCGAAGAAGATCGTCAAAAAAATTAAGTTTTCAATTCTTTTGTGAAAGCTAATCTAGTTAGGTGAAAGCTCTCTCGCTCAGAGTTGCAAATCAGACTCCAAGGTCAAGTCTAAATCTCTGTTTGGATCAACTATAACTACTTCTACCTCTTCCTTCCCTCTCAAAAGCAATTCTGCAAGAACACCGACACCAGCACCAGCTAGGACTTCTCCCAAGTCAATATCGCCAAATATTTCCGAAAGTACAGCTCCTGCTGCAGCACCAATGATTGCACCTCTGAGAACATCTGGATCGGTTTTTTCATCGATAATTTCAGTTTCGATAATTGGCTCTGAGGTAGCATCAATCGGCACTCTTTCTTCCTCCCTTCTTCTTTCAAGAATCAAATCTTGGGCGACAAATTGAGTACCACCAAAAGCTGGTTGCATTTGACCCTTAATCTTAGAGCCTCTAGGAATTAAAATTCTACCAGAAGAAGAGAGAATGTCTTCTGCAACTTTCAATGTCACGTTTACGGTTTCATTCGGCTTGACAATAATTTTCTCAGCATCTGACTCAATGGGAATTATTGTTCGAGCAGGAATTGTATACTCGCCAGAGCGGAATAAAGATTGTCCAATTAGGTGAGGCTGTGATTGTGCTGTAGCTTTCTGAATACTCAGGAAAGGAACTGTCACCGTTGAGGTCATTGCTAGAGCAATGAGTAGGGCTGTTCTAGACTGCCAGCGATGGGAAATTAACATTGTACTACACCCCTAGAGTGTGAGCCTTTGCAAGAAATGGGACGGATAAAAGAGCAAAATGTTCCCCTAGGTGAAACGAGAAGTTCACTAGATTATCCCTTGCAGACCACCGCTTTATTTCACGTCCAAGCCTGGGTCGGTAAATGGTTGGAAAGGTTAAAGACATTTTTTGCTGAAGAGTTAAGCTAATGCGCATTTAATTTGTCTAGTCTGGAAGTGACCAAAATCAGCAAGCCTCAACTTTGCACGGAGAGGAAAATCCCTTCATCTAAAATCTAAAATCCAAAATCGAGTTGACAGCTGAGGAGAATTAGACCTAACCGATGACCGATTAGAAGCTATATGACGCTACCTCAACTATGATACAAATTGTTACTCATTTGAGGTCAACAGCAAGAAGCGGGCGGCGAGAATCGAACTCGCATCATTAGCTTGGAAGGCTAAGGTTTTACCACTAAACTACGCCCGCATTAAGGACATAACTGTCCAGTTTACTAAGGATAGCACAATACCCAGGACAATAGTCAAGAAAAAAGAGCCGTCTTTTAACTTCCTAGCAGAGAGATGGTGAAACTAACCTCATAAGTCTGGGCAAATGGCTCACCCATCTTATTAAGCGTAGGCGAAAATTGCCATTGATTGACAATTACCTCGATTAACCCGTCAACTTCAACATTAATCTCGCCCTTCACCGCTTGGAGCCTCTTAAAGGCTGGTTTGCCAGTTTGGTCAATTAATAAGACTACATCTAAAGTAATAGGCTGGTCAGCATTATTAGTTAAAGCTAAGCCATATTCAGCGAAATTGAAACTTTGCTGCTGAGTTATGGGTTCAGCTAATTTGCCAAGTTCATCATCTTGGGAACCATCGATTCTAAGTTCAGGCTTAACCGTTACCCCATACCTACCTCCTGGCTGAGGTGATGGTGATGGTTTTGCTACTGGCGAAGGTGCAGTGGAGGGAGAGGATGAGGGTATCTGAGGAGATGGAGTAGGAGACTCTTTGACAGGCGTTGTTGGTTGAGGTGTAGGAGTAGGAGATGGTTTTGGCGGTTGTGGTGTGTTTTGAGTTGGACTCGGTTTAACCTGCGGTTGTTGACGAGGAGTAGGAGACGGCTTTATTTGCGGTTGCGTTGCTGTTGTTGGTGGAGAGGTGTCAGGGGAATTTTTGACAGTCGGTTTTGGCGTTGATTGCGCTATTTTCTCCGGCGGTTTAGGTGTAGATTCAGTGGCTGAATTAGTCTTTGCTGGCGCTGGCGAGGGATTCTCTGGCTCTAAAACAATCAAATCGATGGGAATTGGTTCATTCTGGGAATATACATCTTCTAGATGTCCCTCCAAGAAAGGATATAACAACCAGAAGGCAAAACCGTGAATAGCCCCAGAAGCAAGAATACTCACTATCCATGTACCTTTTGGATCAAAGTGACGGCGTTCAGTTGCCTGAACAGGTGGTTTTGTCATCCTGAGAGCTGGTAGAAACCCTTACTTCTCTAGTAAAACTCATGGAGAATAAAAAGAGTAGTCAGATAAATGATCGGCTCAAACAAAAAATTGAAGTAATTATGGGTTATAAAAAGAATCGACACTTAGGGAAACTACGCCTAATTGCCATTACCTTTGTTTTCCTACTAAGTCTGCTACTTAGTGGCTGTAGCACCTTAGCTAATACCACCACTGCAACAGGAACTATCTATCAAGAGCGAACATTTCACAGCTCAGATGGTATTGGTAAATTCTACATGGGTAGAGAAATTGCTAAGGTTATGGGACACACAGAAGCACTATGGTTAGAAAGACCTAGCCGAGAAACTTCTGAACAACCGCAACAGGTAGTAGAGGCTTTGAACCTGCAACCAACAGATGTTGTAGCTGATATTGGTGCAGGTACTGGTTACTTTAGTTTTCGCCTTAGTCCCCTAGTACCAGAAGGTAAGGTATTAGCGGTTGATATTCAGCCAGAAATGCTCGATATTATTGAATTTTTAAAAGAAGAAAATAATATTAGTAATGTTGAACCAATTTTAGGTAGCTTAACTACACCCAACCTACCCGAAGAAAAGGTTGATTTAGCAATGATGGTGGATGCTTACCATGAGTTTGAGTATCCCAGAGAAATGATGGAAGGCATTGTCACAGCGCTTAAACCAGGGGGAAGAGTTGTATTAGTTGAATATCGACGGGAAAATCCTTTAATTATGATTAAAGCTTTGCACAAAATGACCCAGAAACAAGCCCGTCAGGAAATGGCAGCCGTGGGATTGAAATGGCTGGAAACTAAGGATTTTTTGCCTCAGCAACATTTGATGGTTTTTGAAAAACCCAAAACATGAAAGTAGTGAGATGTTTAAGTTATGGCGGCAATTAGGTTAGTTCAAGCGAGTGATGCTGAGCAAATGCTTGCCATTTATGCGCCTTTTATTAAGGAAAGCTCAACGACTTTTGAGTTAGAAGTGCCAACTATTGAGCAATTGCAACAACGCATCGGCACTATTTCAGAGCATGCACCTTGGCTAGTTTGTGAAATTGAGGGAGAAATTTTAGGTTATGCCTATGCTAGTAAACATCGTCAGCGTGCTGCTTACCAATGGTCTGTAGAGTCATCAGTTTATGTAGGAGCTAAATTGAGAAGAAAAGGAGTTGGTAAAGCTTTATATAGTTCCCTTTTTCAACTACTCCAACTGCAAGGCTTTTATAATGTCTATGCTGGTATTACTTTACCTAACCTAGCTAGTGTAGCTTTGCATGAAAATCTTGGTTTCTCCCATATCGGCACTTATGAGTTAGTAGGTTATAAGCTAGGTAAATGGCATGATGTGGGGTGGTGGCAACTCTCGCTACAATCAGAGCGTTCAGTACCAGTTTCTCCTCTTAGTTTAGGAAAAGTGCAAAATTCTAGTCAGTGGCAAATAGCTTTGAGTAGTGGATTATCTTGGCTGCGAGTTTAAGTCATAATTCTCTTGTAAGCCGTTTTCAAGAACTTCTGACTTTCAGCTCTCAACCAACCTCATAACTGTTTTCAAAGACCAGGAACTCGACGTAAAATCTTTCTCTATTTATCTGGGAAAAAGGCAGCTCCCAGGCCCTCAACAGTATTTACAACCAAGGCTCGATCTAAAAACTCGTTGCGACGCTCACAGGAAGTTTCTGCAATCAGCAAACAGCTATGACAGGCAGCTCCGTGCAAGAAGCGTTCTTCTTGCATATTATCAGGCTTATGTTGAGCGCAAACCGGGTCATTGGAACAAAGCTTGCCAAATTCAATAGCGGTTGCTAAATGATGTTCAATGCGTTTACCGACTTCGACTAATCCGCCCAAAGTTCCCTCAGAGCCAGAAGTTCCGGTATACAGTAGGATTCCGTACCCTGACTCTCCGGCATAGATACGTTCTCGAATCGAACTAGCAGCATAGCCACACTCAAGGGATACAGCGGTGATTAACAGATGGGAAAGAGAATGCAGCATGATATAGGGGAGTCCAGGAAAATGTGCTTTATCCTTGGGGATACTGCGACGTTTACACCATTGACCAAACCCGTGCAGAAGTTCGCTACCTCTGTTCTTAACAGGCTGAGAGTTTTGCCACTCCTTTATGGCAGTCTTATTAAAGGAAATCAAGACTCCCTCTCCTTTATTCTCAACCGCAGGAACCCAGGTAGGTTCAACATCTAAGGCTGCTCTGCGTACATCTAGGGATAATTCACCGTCGATATCTGGCATCTCTGCCTCAAAGCGGGTGAAGCCTACTTGGGCGATTACTTCTCTGAGGCGGTGTACTAAAATAATTCGCTCTAACCGTGAGGCGAGTGCTGACGGCAAATCCTTAATTTTGCGGGTACGAGCATAAAAATCACCCTCTGGGATATCCTCTCCCACTTCTTCTGGACTGGATAATAAGGCTTCAATTTCAACTTGCTTGATGCTTTTAGCTTTAGGCTGTTCACCACTCAGCCGTCGCTGAACTTCTGCCCAAACTGCCTCATCAGTAAAACCTTCTAGGGCATTAGCAACGTTTGGTCTTTCGCGTTCTTCGCGCAACCTATCGAAACTTTTTGAGAATTTAAGATGATTTTCGTAGACTTGACTGACTGCATCTTTGAGCTTTTGGTCTGAGTCAGGAATCGAGATAACACTTAACGTCTGAGCAAAATAGGCATTACTAGCAGAGCGAACCAGAAGACGATTCTTTTCTGGTAAATCCTTGTCACGGGCAATACACTGCTCTAATGCTCCTTGACCCAACCAGGGACGTTGACCTTGACAATACCTCAAAACATTACGACCAGGTATGGTTGCATCTGAAAGGGGACGGCGTTTTTTACACTGCTCACAACGTATAAAAATATCAGCAAAGTCATTTCCTGTACCCCCTTCATCTAACCAAAGTTGTGCAGGGCAGTTACTACGGCAATCGGGATTAACAAAACGATACCAGTCAATATCACTGATATGACCGTTCAAACAAGCTTGTACAAACCGTACAGGCACAGGGGATTGTTTTTTCTTTTGTGCCATGGGGATTTTGGATGTTAAATGTTTTCTTACCCCTCATCCCCTAACCCCTTCTCCCACATGGGGAGAAGGGGGACGGGAAACTTGCTTTCCTCTTCCACAGGGGGAAAAGGGGGACGGGAAACTTGCTTTCCTCTTCCACAGGGGGAGAAGGGGAACTGGAAACTTGCTTTCCTCTCCCACAGGGGGAGAAGGGGAACTGGAAACTTGCTCCCCTTCTCCCCCTGTGGGAGAGGGGCTGGGGGTGAGGGTTTTCACGAGATTTCCTCCCCTACTTCCTCAACATTATTGGGGTTCCTCACCCAGAGGTTGACCACAGGTTCGACATCTCGCAAGCTGCGTTGGGCTTTGAATTTCTGGATAAGGGGAGGTTGATTCTTCAAGTCTGGATCTAAAAAATCTTGGAGTAAAGGAGGTGCCACACCGACTTCCTGCTGATACTGAAGTTGTCCTTTATCGGTAGCAATGCGTTGCCAAGCATCTAAGAGGTTATTGACACGTTCTCTGATTTTCTGGCGAAGTTTGTCAGCTTCAGTTCCATCCAGTTCTTCATCATGACTTTCTGCGCGTTTAACGATAGTATCAACAACAAAGTTGAGGTCTTGTCGATACTTGATGATATCTGCGGCTTTGAGCGGGGCAGTTAATTCCGACTTACCCAATCGTGCCAAAGCGACGGTTACTCCAGCAATACCTCTATCTACAGCACGGGGAGAAAAAGGGGTAACACTGGTGGCTTCAACAGCGCGGTAGAATGAGGTGTGCCAAGATTGAAAGCGTTCGTAGTGAGAACGGTCTCTTGGTCGATGCACATTAAGCAGTGTTACCACTAACCCCGGTCGATTTTCATCCCGTCCAACTCGACTGGTAGCTTGGATATATTCAGCAGCAGTTTTAGGTTGTCCTAAAACCACCATTAAACCTAAACGAGTAATATCTAAACCGACAGAAATCATATTAGTTGCCAGTACCACATCCACCCGCTGCTTTTCCTGAAAGGGTAGCTGTAACCGTGCCTTAGTTTCAGCGACCTTATTGGTACTCACTCGTGAGGTCAGTTCACAGGGTTCATCATCAATTTTGCGGTTAGCAAAGGAACCAGAGGTTTCATTTTCCCGATGTCGTGAACTGTAACGGGCGAGACGGGCATTGACTTCATCTTCGACAATGCGGCGACTTCCTCCTAATTCCCGCAGGGAGTTAAAGTATCCTAAGAGGGTCATGTAGGGGTCTGCGGGGTTTTCAGTATTTTTGGCTCCTCCTGATGCTTTCCACTCCTGTTGTGCTGCACCCAATAATGCTAGGTAGGTTCGCAGCATGACCACTTTGAGACTACGGCCTTGGGCAGCAATTCCCACATAGGTGCGAGGATTACGTTCCGTAGCCGAGGCGGTTTTGGCAAAGAAGGAGTCGCGGCGGTTCGGGCCTGGAGGGGGAAAGACATCAACCTGTTCTCGTCCAAATAGTCCTCGAATTTGTCGGGAGGCCCGACGGACGGTTGCTGTAGAAGCAATAATTTTTGGTCGGATAGTTTGACCGTTTATCTCCCGACTACTGAGGGCATCAATGGCTGTTTCGTACAATCCAGCCATTGTTCCCAGAGGGCCAGAGATGAGGTGGAGTTCATCTTGGATAATTAAGTCCGGTGGCAGTAGTTTCCCGTTATTGAGGAGATGTCCCGACTTGTGGGTATCGGCTGCGCCATAGAACCCATCTTGAGCGTAGTGGGTAACTTGACCAAATAATGCTCCTGTTTGGCCAATCCAGGGTAGGTTGGCAAATTTATCCACCGTGGCAATGATAAAGCAGGGTAGCCGTCGGTAGATGGGTTCATCAATGGCGATAATTGGTAAGGGGTTATTGCTGCGAAAGGCACAGCGAGGTTGCCCATCACTACGTCGTTTGCGGTTACAGCAGATAATCTTGAGGTTGGTGGGGTGGTCAGAATTGGGCAGTAGTTGAAAGGAATTTTGTGTAAACTTCTCACCGCACCAGGGGCAATTTTCTAGGGGAATCGGTGAGGGTTTGTGTTTACTATCATTCTGAAAAGCAATAGTGCGAGAACGTGCTGAGTATTGGTCATTATCTCCCCTACGTCCCATTTTGTTAGGGGTTGCACTCATCCCCACCCATAAGCCAATCTCAAATGGCCATGAACCGAGTTTGTCGGGATTTTTCTGCCGTTCCAATTCCAAGGCACAAATGAGGGTGGCTGCACGACCTAATTGGTCAAGGGTTAAGAGGCGTAAGGTGTAGCGCATCAGAACACTCATCCCGGCTGAGTCGATACCTGGATTGCGTAAACGCCGTAGTACTAAGGTAAAGGCAGCTAAACCAAGATAGGCTTCTGTCTTACCGCCACCTGTGGGGAAAAAGAGCAAATCGACTAACTCTCGGTCAGCATGGAGGGGTTCGGCAATGCCTGTAATATTCATCAGTATGAAGGCAATCTGGAATAACCGCCATCTAGGGGGAGAAACTTCACTGGGGGCTTTGTCTGTGTCGTGGGTGATGCGTTGACGGATGGCGGCAGCAATGGCGCGGTTAGCTATTTGAAAGGCTTCTAGGATGTGGGGTTCATCGAGGGCTTGTAATCCCGCTTCAATACGTTTGTTAGCAGTAGCAGCCCTTTTTAAGAGTTCTTGAGCTATCTGGGTACGTTGAGGAGAATCGTTGGGAATTTCTGTTTTTTGGGCGGCTATCCACTGAGTATAAGCAGTAACGATGCCACCAAGCATTTGCCTTACGGCTGTTGCATCAGGGGCAGATGCGATCGCTTCCATTCCCAATTCTACCCCTTGGACTTGGGCCGGGATGACTTTTTCTACATCAGCAGTAGGTATCCAGGCAGTGCAGACTTGGTTACAACTGTTATCTGGATTGAGATGAGCTATGGCTGAGACATTATGCCCCACAGCATACTCATAATCATGGCGATATTGTAAGTCAGCAACACTTTCATCCCAATCATCATTACTCTGTCCTCTGGGGTTGGGGCGAGGGACAAAAGAATCAGTCGTTGTAACGGTTAGTTTTGCTTGAAAAATATACTTACTATCTCGCTCGACATCCGCAGCAGGACGGCGGTAATTTACTAAAAATAGAGCCAGAGAACGAGTCCCACTAGGGAGACAATTAGGATATTGTAATGAGCGACTAGTAAGGACAAGTTGTAGTCCGTCACTATTAGGAA
>JBAUJE010000368.1:0-2494 GCA_049683475.1 Coleofasciculaceae cyanobacterium
TGCGGCTACCAGAAAGTTTAAAGTCAGGGCAAGAGATGGTGGTAGTAATATAGAGATTTCCTCCCTAGAAAAAGAATATCAGGAAAAGTGGTTGTCTCGGTTGGATTGGTCTAGGGAAGAATTTGTTCGGAGGTATCGCCAAGGTGTGGCTAAAGGTGTTGTTCTAGCTTCAACTAATCCTAGTCAATATGCAGCCGATGCCCGTTTAAATGGTTTTTTTGCTGGTGCTTTTACTTACTTATTAACCTATTATCTCTGGCAAGAAGGTGCTACCCCAGAAAGTGCGATCGCTTTCGCAGTGCAACAGATGCCTAAGCAATTTAACCAAACCCCTCGCTATGAGGTCAAGGTGGGGAGTAATTACGAAGAGAAACCTATTTATTTTGCGGGTAATCCTCGTCCAGAAGCCAATGCAGTAATTACAGAGGTGAAAGGCGATCGCGGACAAGTTTGGTTAGGTGGTGTAAATTTAGCCGCAGTTAATCAGGGTACGGTATTTAATACGGTGGATGGTTCTGGACAGTTAAGAGTTGTCTCCCGTGATGGTTTGGTGGGAGAGGTGGTAATTGAGGGGAAAGTAGAACCAGGAACATTATTGCGGAAGGAAAATTAAGTAGGTGGATCAGGACTTACGCACAAACACAATATTATGTAGTGAGGGCGTATATCGATACGCCCCTACTGATGGCGGTTTAAGGGCAAATTTGCGTAAGTCCTGTCGATGTAAATAAACCGGAAATAGTAACCTTAAAAATCTTACTCCCCTCGCCTTGTAGGAGAGGGGTTGGGGGAGAGGTCAGTATTTTATATTTAATTATGCCTATCTACTTAAAAGATACAATTAGTCTCACTAGAAAGAAACTACCATGATACAAACTACTGCCAAAGTAATGAACCTAGACGAGTTTCTGGATTGGTATCCAGACGGCTATGGTCGCTTTGAACTTTATAATGGAGTAGTTGTAGAAATGCAACCAACTGGCACTCATGAAAGGGTTGCTGGATTTCTTGCTCTTAAATTAGGAGTGGAGATTGAGCGTTTAACACTTCCTTACTTTATTCCTCGACAATGTATTATTAAGCCGATTGATTCTGAGCAATCAGGTTTTATTCCTGATATCGCTGTCTTAGATGAGACTTTGCTGGATGCTGAACCAATGTGGAGAAAGCGTTCTACTATTACTAAAGGAGAAACAGTACGTCTGGTGATTGAAGTAGTCAGTACTAACTGGCAAGATGACTACCTGATCAAATTAGCAGAATATGAAAAGTTGGGTATTTCAGAATACTTGATTGTTGATTATTTAGGCTTAGGAGGTAGGCGCTATATTGGTAATCCTAAGCAACCGACTATTTCAGTTTATCAGTTTATTGATGGTGAGTATATGTTTAGGCAATATAGGGAGAGTCAACATATTGAGTTGCTAACTTTTCCAGAGTTGCAACTGACGGCTGAACAGGTTTTTGCTCAAGGAATATAGTTATATTGGCAGGGTATGGCAGAATCTCAGCTGCTTTGGCGTGAGGTAGTACCGAAAAATATTAGGTTTCCGTCAGTCAATCCAATCTACAATTTAGTTAAGGTCTGATTGAACTAGATAAAAAATGTCTGCTAGAGACTTTTTTCACGATAATGTCAGGCATGCTTTGGAGAAAGCAGGGTGGACAATTACGGATGACCCTCTCCATCTCCGTTACGGAGTTGCTGATGTCTACATTGACTTGGCTGCTGAAAAACTATTTGCAGCTGAAAGAGAGGGTGAAAAAATAGCAGTTGAGGTGAAAAGTTTTCTGGGAAGTTCAGCAATTTCGGAATTCCATACGGCCCTTGGGCAATTTTTGAATTATCGCATTGTTCTAGAAATTGAGGAACCAGGGAGAGTATTGTATCTTGCCGTACCTCTCAATACCTATAATTCTTTCTTAAAATTTGAACCTGTCAACACTGCCATTGAAAGGTATCAAGTCAATCTTTTAGTCTATGAGCCAAGTCAAGAGGTTGTCAGTCAATGGATAAAATAGCTGAGTATCGTCAAAAAATTGAGAAGTTATTAAAAGACTATGCCCATTTGAGCGTTTCTGATTCAGAGAAGATTGAAGCTCAAACGGTTTTTGATCGAGAAAATAACCATTATCAAGTTGTTCATGTGGGTTGGTCTAATAATCAACGAAGAATTTATGGCTGTTCTATGCATCTTGATATTAAGGATGGCAAAGTTTGGATTCAGCATAATGCAACAGAATTTGAGATTGATAAGCAGTTAGTTGAGTTGGGTATACCCAAGGAAGACATTGTAATTGGTCTTCACCCACCTTTTATGCGGCAGTTTACTGAGTATGCAGTAGGTTAATCTAGTAAGGTGAGCAAAAGTTACAGCATTTCCCGCTGTTAAAAGGTACAGTAACAGCAATTGGCAAACCAATTTCTTAAATGTTTAGGATTCATTAAGTCAAGGGCAACTGCAATAATTTTGTCAATCATGGAGGTGGTAGT
>JBAUJE010000369.1:0-9693 GCA_049683475.1 Coleofasciculaceae cyanobacterium
GCCAAACGTCTAAGCAACGGTATGCTAAAAAGTTGCTACCTAAGTCTTCAGGGATAATCATGCCCAAGCGAGTGTTCTTTCCCTCCATCTACCGATTGGGACAACTAGGTCTAGATGGCTCAGTTGCCTGGTTAGCTTGCACTTTAGCTTTCCTGTTCCGCTTTGAAGGAAATATACCGCATAACTACCAAACTCTAGTTTTACTGCTACCTCTCTTAGCTATTGGGGGACGTTTGCTAGTTCAGGCGGCTTTCGGTCTATACCAGCAAGTTTGGCGTTTGTTTGGTCTAAAAGATGCCACTTCCCTGTTCAATGCTGTTACCCTTTATTCCTTGCTGGTTCTAGTTCTCACTCGCCTAATTATTCCTCGCTTTGCCTCCTTCCAAGGAATTCCCCTCGGTGTTGCTGTCATTGACTGGAGCTTTTGCCTAATGGGGATGACCGCCCTACGCTATACTCGTCGCTGGTCACTCCATCAACAACAAAGGGGACGCTACACTCGACGTACTCGCAGGCGAGAGATGTCCCCCACCAAGCAACAAAGGGTGCTACTAGTAGGAGCAGGGATGGCAGGTTCCCTACTTGTCCAAGAAGTTAGACAAAACCCCCAACTAAACCTAGAAATTGTCGGCTTTGTCGATGATGACACCACTAAGATTGGTCGAAAAGTAGAAGGGGTACGGGTGTTTGGTTCCACTCACCAGATGGTAGAAGTGGCAGAATCTCTCAGTGTGGATGAAGTGATAATTTCCATGCCCTCTGCCAGAGCTTCACAAATTCGCAAATTAGTCAAGCTTACCCAAGGAACTTCTTGGCAATTGAAGGTTCTACCAGGACAAGCGGAGATTCTGCGCGATCGCAACCTGATTCCCCAAGCAAGAGAAATCCAAATCCAAGATATTTTAGGTCGCCCAGAAATTAGACTGGATTTGTCCGAGGAATTTAACTCCCAGTTTCCCTCGGCGCGATCGCAAGTTTGCCAGCGCACTGTCCTCGTAACGGGTGCTGGTGGTACGATCGGCTCAGAAATCTGCCGCCAACTAGCTCGCCTAATGCCGAAACACCTACTGCTGGTGGGACGTGGCGAGAATAGCATTTTTAATATTGAGCAAGAACTCCGTCGCGACTTCCCCCATTTAAATGCTACTGCCTTAATTGCTGATATCCGTCACCAAGGTCGCATGGAAAGGCTATTCCAAACCTGGAAACCAGAAATTGTTTTTCATGCCGCAGCTCACAAGCATGTACCATTAATGCAGCATAACCCCACTGAAGCTTTAGAGAACAATTCTCTAGGGACAATAAAGCTTGCTCAACTGGCTGATGCTAACGGCGTTGATACTTTTGTAATGATTTCTACCGACAAAGCCGTTGATCCCTGCAACTTTATGGGACTGAGTAAGCGTTTGGCAGAACTGATGGTTAAAGCTTTTGCTGCAAAAAGTCGTACTCGTTTCCTGGTGGTACGTTTTGGCAATGTCTTAGGGAGTCGTGGTAGTGTTGTACCTATTTTCCAAGCACAAATTGCTAGAGGTGGGCCAATTACGGTTACTGATAAGTCCATGACTCGCTATTTTATGACTACTCCAGAGGCTTCCCAGTTAGTGGTTCAAAGTCTGGGGGTAGGTGAGTCGGGTCAAACTTTAATCCTAGATATGGGGGAACCTGTGAAAATTTTTGACTTGGCAGAACAAATGATTCAGTTAGCAGGTTTAACTCCAGAAGTTGATATTCCAATTAAAATTATGGGTTTGCGTCCGGGGGAGAAATTACATGAATCTTTAGTCTGCTCAACTGAAACGGTGATTTCTACAGAACATCCCAAGATTATGGCTGTTTCTTGTCAACTACTCTCAGCAGCAGTTTTATCAGAAGTGATTACTACTCTCTCAAAAGCCGTCACTGGCAACTTGCCAGCCAACGAACTTTGGATGATCACTCAAAATTGTACAGCTTCCTTGGAATCATCCCTAGAATGCTCTCATGGTTAAATTTAATTGGCAATTGCCAAAACCACCTACTCTATTAGCAATTGGTACTTTAGCTCTCCCTATTAGTCCATATTTTTGTATAGCCTGTTATCTGGGAGCTGGTCTAGTTGCTGCTTTCAGCTACAAGTATAAATCTGTGACAACAGAGTTTTTTTTAATTACCTGTTTATTTTTAGTTCTTTCTATCTGGATGGTTTTAAGAACAGTTTATCCCTGGGGCTGGGGAATTCCTTCCCATAACCACCCTTTGAGCTATCCAGTAACAATTTTTGATTATATTATATTTTTTGCACTTTTTTTATCTCTGAGATTAAGACCTTTCAAAATCGCAGATATTAAACTAATTGCCTGGTCTATTACTCTGAGCAGTTTCCCTGTGTTTATTATAGCCTTTCTAGAGAGGTATGGGAACTGGAAAGAAAACCAATTATTTTATTCTTTTAATTATTTAAATATCTTTAAACTACAGATAGTACCTAACTCTGTTAGAATTTCTGCTGGTTTTGAAAATCCTAACCTGCTAGGTTTTTACTGTGTATTAGTACTAAGTGTTGCCCTAGGCTTATTCCTCAATGAAGTTAGAAGCAAAAATTGGCAAGCTTTTTCTAAAAAAACCAATAAACCTTTTAATTCAGCTATTACTAAAAAAATAGTAACAGTTTCAACTATTTGTACTTGTATAGTGCTGCTTTTGTTGACCCTGGCTTGGTCTGGTTCTAGAAATGCTTACTTATCATTTCTGTTAGTCATGATTTCTTTAACTGCTTACAGCAAATTAAAATTACTGGCAATTGCCACCTTAACCACTTTATTTTCTATATATATCTCTGTTTCTAGATTTGGTTGGTTAACGTCAACGGTTAGAATGGTAATTCCCAGTGTAGTCTGGGAAAGAATATCTCAAATATCATCTCAAAGTCACCGATTAGAAATATATAAATGCGCTGTTGAACTAATTAGAGAAAAACCATTGATTGGCTGGGGAATTGGTAATATGCCCTGGACGTGTGAAGAACGGCTAGACTATCCTCCATATGGTATAAATCATGCACACAATATATTTCTACAGCTAGCATCTGAATTGGGTATACCTGTTGCTCTGCTTTTATCGTGTTTAATGGCTTATGTTCTCTTCAGGTCTATCCATCATATATTGAAGTATCAAAGCAATAATCAAGTGGGTAAAGATCTAATTTTTGGTTTTTTGTTAGCGGCTATTTCAGGAATAATAATGAATTGTTTTGCTCTGGCAATGTTTCACTCTTTTGGACTCACTTTTTTATTTTGTATCTGTTTAGCAATACCTTATGCAGCTACCCGAAAAGAGAGAAAATCAGGGATCAGTGAACCTCTCTAGGTTATAGAACTGCCTAGTTATGCCATGATGTAGGCTTCTAAACCACGGTAGTCAAGGAGTTAAGTATAGCGTTGCTAATTATACGGCATGTACTGAATACTGTAGGTGGTGGGCTGCTGTAGGCAGTGGTGATTTTTGTGGCAGTTGTGTGTGATGAGTGAACTGGCAATTTCTCTAAAAAATGTCTCAAAGCGTTTTAAACGATATGGGCGACCTGTAGATCGACTTAAAGACTTGCTCCTACCAGGAAAAAGTAGGTCAGATGAGTTCTGGGCACTACAGAATATTAGCTTGGATGTACTTAAGGGAGAAACTTTAGGCATTGTCGGACGCAATGGCTCTGGTAAGAGTACACTTTTACAAATCATTGTTAGAACGATGATACCGACTTTCGGTGATGTTCTGGTCAATGGTCGTATTTCGGCATTACTAGAGTTAGGGAGTGGCTTTAACCCGGAGTTTACTGGACGTCAGAATGTCTTTTTCAACGGACAATTACTAGGTTTATCCAAGAAAGAGATTGAAGACAAACTAGATCAGATCCTAGCCTTTGCAGATATTGGAGATTATGTTGATCAACCTGTTAAAACTTACTCTAGTGGTATGTTTATCAGGTTAGCATTTGCTGTTGCCATTAGCGTTGAACCAGATATCTTGGTTGTAGACGAGGCCTTAGCCGTTGGTGATGAGATTTTTCAGCGTAAATGTTTTGCTCGTATTCGTTCTATCCAAGAAAGAGGAGGAACAATCTTATTTGTTTCCCATTCTGCTTCTACAGTTGTTGAACTATGTAGAAGTGCAGTTTTAATAGATCGGGGAGAATTGTTGTTATTTAATTCTCCTAAGTTGGTAATTAGCAAATATCATCAATTGATTTATGCACCTGCTGATAAGATAGAGGTATTGCGTCAAGAAATCCAAGAATTAAATATACCCGACAATAGCTTAATAGAAAAAAGCACCTTTAATAAGGAAAACAATGTCAATACTCTAAATCAGACTTCTAAGCAAGTAGAAGAGTTTTACGATCCTGGTTTGAAACCTAGAAGCACTATTTCCTATCCTGATCGGGGCGCAAAGATTGAGAATCTCTACATTTCTAACTCACAAGACAGAGTAGTCAATGTTCTTGGCAAAAACAATGAGTATATTTATAACTACTCAGTGCGATTCAAAGAGCCAGCTTATAAAGTAAGATTCGGCATGATGATTAAAACTGTCAGTGGTCTGGAATTAGGAGGTGCAGCTTCTCATCCTCTAGCTGAGGGTATTGAGTTTGTAGCACCAGGAAGTGTAGTTCATGTTAAGTTTAAATTTTGCTGTCACTTAGTACCTGGGGTATACTTCCTCAATGCTGGTGTACTTGGAAATGTAGACAATGTTGAAGTCTTTCTTCACCGCTGTATTGATGCTGCCGTATTTAGAGTAAAAATTGAGGAAAATCTACTAGCTACTAGTATTGTTGACTTCCAAATAGAACCAAGATTTTTACTAATTCAACAACAATTTATTGCCTGATTAAACCTGAGAGGTATTCATTATGGTGCAAAGTTTAGACAGTAAAAAATCTATATTAATAATAACCGGAATGCATCGCTCAGGAACATCTTTAGCAGCATCTTTACTTCAGAGTGCAGGAGTAGATGTAGGTGATAATTTAATGGGGGCTAGTGAAAATAACGTCAAGGGACATTTTGAAGATCTAGATTTTGTGAACTTTCATGAAAATGTTTTGCTGTCCCAAGGTATTAGTAAAGACGGTTGGACTCTAGAAAGTAAAGTTCAAGTTCAAGAACAATTTATAGAACAGGCAAAATCAATTATAAGTAGAAGAGCATCAAAACTTATTTGGGGTTGGAAAGACCCTAGAACTACACTTTTTCTAGATTTTTGGCATAATCTGCTTCCTGAAGCTAAGTTTATTTTCATTTATCGCTCTCCCTGGGAAGTAGTTGATTCCCTATATCGTCGAGGTGATGACGAGGTTTTTTTCAAAAATCCTAACTTTGCCGTAGACATATGGATAAACTACAGCAAGGCAATTATAAATTTTTACGATAATTATCCCGATAAATGCTTGCTTTTTAATATTCAGAAGATTTGCTTTAATATCGAATATTTAACCGAAACATTGAAACATGAAATGTCTATTAATTTAGGCAGCTTAGTAAAAGATATATATGATAAAACTCTTCTCAAAAGTCAGGTTGGTTCTCATCGATACTCATTAATTAATAACTATTTCCCTGAAGCAATTGAACTATATAGCAAGCTGCAAATTAGAGAAAAAGATAGTGGTACTTTAAGTATATTAAAGGAAGAGCGAGAGGTTTTATCTTCATCTTACCAACCATGGCTGCTTCAGGATTGGCTAGATTTGCGTATCCTAGAAAAAAAAGTAGGTCATTTACAAACTAAGGTTCAGCAAACCCAGACAGAACTCCAGCAAACCCAGACAGAACTCCAGCAAACCCAGACAGAACTCCAGCAAATCCAGACAGAACTCCAGCAAACCCAGACAGAACTCCAGCAAATCCAGACAGAAAGAAGTAACTTACAAATTCTTGTTGCTGGAATGGAAAGCAGCAAGTTTTGGCAATTACGGACAGCTTGGTTCAAGCTAAGAAGTTCTCTTGATATAGCTGAAGATGTTAGCATAGAACCCAAAAGCTTTTTGTCAAGATTCAAGTATCTATTTACTATTTTAAAAGTCAGAGGAATTCGTTACGTAATAGCAAAATTAGTTGAGAAAAGCTACAACAAGCTTTATAAACAAACCACACCAGTTGAGAAATTGCCAGGAATTCCTCAAAGTGAGGATATCAATTATCAACAATGGTTAAATAAGAATTACCCCAAGCAAATAGATTTAAGCCAAATGGCTGAAAAGGTAGAAAAGTTCAGCTACAAGCCTATAATCAGCATAATTATGCCTGTTTTTAACACTCCAGAGCATTTTATGCGAGAAGCAATCGAGTCAGTTTTGAATCAAGTCTATCCTTACTGGGAGTTGTGCATAGCTGATGATGCTTCTACTGAGCCTTATATCAAGTCAGTATTAGAGGAGTATATTACTAAAGATTCTAGAATAAAAGTTGTGTTTAGAAGGGAAAATGGTCATATTTCTCGTTCTTCCAACTCAGCTATAGAAATAGCAACAGGTGAGTTTATTGCCTTACTTGATCATGATGATTTGTTAACTCCAGATGCTTTGTATGAAGTAGCACTACTACTGAACCTGCATCCTGAAGCTGACATGATTTATTCAGATGAAGATAAGATTGATGAGCAAAATAAACTCAGAGATGCCTTTTTTAAGCCTGATTGGTGTCCTGACTCGTTTTTATCTCGGATGTATACCTGTCATCTGGGTGTTTATCGGCGATCGCTAGTCCATGAGATAGGAGGATTTAGGGTTGGTTATGAGGGGAGTCAGGACTATGATTTTGTCCTGAGACTAACGGAAAAAACCGATAAGATATTTCATATTCCCAAAGTTTTGTACCACTGGCGTATTCATTCAGCTTCTACTGCTAGTAATCTAGATAGCAAGAGTTACGCAATTGATGCAGCAAAAAAAGCTTTGACAGAGGCGATCGCAAGAAGAGGAGAACCAGGTAGAGTCGTACTAGCTCCCGGTTCGCCTGATTATCACATTATTCGGTATGATATAAATGCTTATGACTTGGTCAGTATCATTATCCCGACCAAAAACTTAGGTGACATACTTGATAATTGCTTAACATCAATATTCCAAAAAACCACCTACCCAAGATATGAAGTTATTTTGGTAGATAATGGAAGCACAGAAACAAATACCATTGATATTATCAACAAGTGGGAAAATAAAGAGCCAGACAAGTTCAAGTGTTATCCCTTAGACATTCCTTTTAACTATTCAAAAATTAATAATCTTGCAGTTAACCAGGCAAAAGGCAAATACTTATTATTTTTGAATAACGACACAGAAATAGTAACACCAGACTGGATTGACTCTATGGTAGAACAAGCTCAAAGACAAACTATCGGAGCTGTCGGTGCTTTACTTCTCTACCCAGACGGTACAATACAACATGCTGGTGTAGTCGCAGGTGTTGGCGGTGTTGCAGGTCACAGCCATAAGCACTTTAAAGCTGATGCGTCCGGTTACTTTGGTCAGATTATCACCGTTAATAACTTCTCTGCCGTTACAGCAGCCTGTTTGATGTGTAGGCGAGAAGTATTTGAAGAAGTTGGAGGATTTGAAGAAAAACTAGCAGTGGCTTTTAATGATGTTGATTTTTGTTTCAAGCTTGTGGAAAAAGGCTATAGAAATATTTACTTGCCCCATGTGGTTTTGTATCATTATGAGTCCAAAAGTCGGGGTAGTGATGATAGCGTAGAAAAGTTAAGTCGATTCGTTCAAGAAACTCAATATATGCAAACTAAATGGGCAAAAATTATCAATAGTGACCCATGTTACAGTTCCAATCTTACTCTTGAGCAGGAAAATTACAGTATAAAGATTAAATAATCTATCAAGCATCTTAAACAAGGCTGAAAAATACCCATAGATAGCTCAGCCAAGAATAAATTTAGAAACTTTAAATTTTATAGCAAGTTAATTGTTTTCAATATGCAAGATTTAAGCGTAATACGTAGACAAGTTGCTGGACAATATTTATCGGGAGAGGGTATCGAAATTGGTGCGCTACATGCTCCTCTGCAAGTTCCCGGCAATGCTAAGGTTAGCTACATAGACAGAATGTCAGTTGCTTCTTTAAGAAAGCAGTATAAAGAATTAAAAGACTATAACTTAGTAGAAATAGATATTATTGATGATGGAGAAACTATCGCCTCAATAGCCGATAATTCTAGGGATTTTGTCATAGCTAATCATATGATTGAGCATTGCCAAAACCCAATTGCTACAATTGAAAATTGGTTGAGAGTGCTAAAGGTAGGCGGTATTTTATATCTAGCCATACCAGATAAACGTTATACTTTTGACTCAGATCGTCCTGTTACCTCTTTAGAACATCTAATTCGAGACTACAAAGAAAGTCCTGATTGGTCAAAGTACTCCCATTTTGAAGAATGGACTAAGTTAGTTAACAAAGTACCAGAAGAACAAGTAGTAGCTTCTGTCAAACATCTCATGGAAATTGATTACAGCATTCACTTCCATGTCTGGACTCAGGTGGAATTTTTAGAATTTCTTCTCTACTGTAGAAACAAATTACTGTTTCCCTTGGAAATTGAACTGATGCAAAAAAACCAGCTTGAGTTTATTGTTGTTTTGAGAAAATCAAATTCAATAAAAGCTTAATAATTACGACAATAGATATCACTTTTTCAGATTAATCTATCATTATGACTATACTAGATCAATATTTAAAATCCCTCCCTAGTCCTCAAAATGCACTTGACATATTCAAAGGTGAGTGGTCATCTAAATTACCAGAACCATTGAAAGAAATAGAGACTGGTTATGCACTACTATTTGAAGATCCAAGAATTGATTGGTGTGCAAAGCAAATAGGAGGTTTTGACGGTAAGACTGTACTTGAACTAGGTCCTCTAGAAGCTGGGCACACTTACATGATTGAGCGTTTTGGTGCAGAGAAAATTATATCAATAGAAGCAAACACTCGCGCTTACTTAAAGTGTTTGATAGTTAAAGAACTATTAGAACTAAAGAAAGCGCGTTTTTTGTGTGGAGACTTTGTCGAATATCTGCGAAACAACCAAACTAAGTTTGATGTGTGCATTGCTAGTGGTGTGCTTTATCATATGCTTAATCCAGCGGAGTTAATAGCACTAGCCGCGCAAGCATCTTCTCAGTTTTTTCTTTGGACTCACTATTACGACAAAAAGATTCTTTCTAGTAACCCCAAACTTAAACATAGATTAACAAAAGGTTCATCGGGTGATTATCAGGGTTTTAAGCACACTCTCTACCAGCAAAACTACGAAGGTGCTCTTAATTGGATGGGGTTTTGCGGTGGTAGTGAAGCTCATAGTTACTGGCTAAGCCGTGAAGATATAATAGCCTGCCTTAAGCATTTTGGTTTCAGTGAAATTCAAATTAATTTTGACCATCCCAACCATCCTAATGGCCCTAGCTTGGCAATAGTAGCATTTCGTAGTTGATAAATTTAGTAATATGGTGAAGATAATCCTGAAGATGATGTGATTTACTTCCTAACCGTCAACTATCACTCAACCGAACTAATCAGCCGCTTAACCAACTCAATCCCTGCTACTCCAAACATCCCCCATCAAATTATCATCGTCAACAACTCCCCAGACGACCACACAATACAGCAACTCCAATCCCCATCAGTCCAAATTTTGACAGCCAAA
>JBAUJE010000370.1:0-59605 GCA_049683475.1 Coleofasciculaceae cyanobacterium
GGGCTGGGGAGGGGTGTACTCCACTTAAAGGCAAAGCGCAGTAATTCCATAAGAAAGAGGGCGCACGTCTGTATATGAGGGCGCACGTCGGTGCGCCCCTACCCAAATTTAATGGCTACCATGACACAACTATTTCAACGCATCCAACCCCTTCACAAATTTGAAATTAGCGTTAGTGCGATCGCTAAATTACTAAAAATCCCCCAACATCTTATTGTGCGAGTAGAATGCTGGGCTTACGTTGTTTTCGTCCATCGCCGTGACGTAGGCGGACAATTTGTCAGTTATCGTAAATTACGACATTGGCAAAACGCGATCGCTTGTCAGATTCAAAAAAGTTCAACCTGGCAGCAATTGCAGGAACTGTGGCAAGAAATTATCGAAGACAGCAATAAGCACTTCAAACAATATAATGAGCCAACTTACCGATTTTTACGTCGAATCTGGAACCAACGCAGGAGTAAGGTACTTTCTGCGAATCGTGCGATCGCCTAGAAAGGCAGTAAATTAAGAAAAGTGCGTTATAAGAAAAATGCTGAAAACACCGTGATTTCAATAAATCTCTCAAATCTTTCCGGATACTTAACTCATCTCCTAGAAGAAGGGAATGGTAGATGCACCCTGACAATTGGTCCCTTCAACCTACTCGGTTGAGGGTCTTTTTTTGCTCTGTGGCTAAATTTTGCTTAAATTTGCCTTGATCTCCTTCTGCCTGAAACCGTTACAAATAAGGGAGAATGGAGAACTACCAGATGTTTAAGCTTGCCAAAAATCTCTCGATCACACTCCTAGTTATGTTACTAGGATGCTCTAGTACCGAACCATCGGCTAATTCTACCCCAGTTTCCAACGTCGAAGCAGCAAACTCTCAAGCTCAGTTAGATACTCTGATTATTCCTGGGGAAAGAGTTGGTTCAGTTACTCGTAACACCACCTATCAAGAACTTATCCAAATATTTGGGCAAAAAAATCTCTCTAACGAAGAGGTTAGTCTAGGTGAAGGATTTACTCAACCAGGAACCCGTGTGAACTTGGAACAAAACCGTTCTTTCACTGTAGTTTGGTCAGATCAAACCCGCAGCCAGCCTTTAGAAGTCCGAAATTTTGGTAGAGACTGGCGAACTCGACAAGGTATAGGTATCGGTACTCCCTTAGAAGAACTGCGAGAAAAACTGGGCGAGTTTGAACTTTATGGTTTCGCTTGGGACTATAGTGGTACTGTCTTGCTCAAAGGAACAAAGCTCGACGAATACGATGGTCTACTATTTTTGCAACTGACAACCGCCCCTGATGCTGCTCAGACATCTCCAGATGACTACCGAGCTGTTCTTGGTGATCAAACATTTTCCTCAACTAATTCCCATCTACCCCCCTTAGATGTAACAGTAGGGGAAATGGTAGTGCGATTGGCACCTAACGAGCAATAATACATTTCTCCTAATATTCCCGTAACTTCTTTAATCCTGGAAATTGTCTCTATTCCAGGATTTTTGATTAGCAATCCAAAATTCAAACATAAGTTTAACTTAACTCAAAAGACGGCCTACCGAAGGAAAAGTGCTGTTGATTGTTGCCTATGGTTAGCTAATAAAGGAAAAATTGATCAAATAACTATCAAGTTAATAATTTGTAATGATTATTAGTTTATATTATGTATAGGGAAATTGTTCTGTAGACAACCTCAGGGGGGTGAAGTTTATGAGTAAAGAACTCAAAAGGCAAGACTTCATGGTAGTTGATTTAACAGAAAATGTGCGGGTTGATACTTCCATCCCCAGTGTTAATCACGCAGCTTTGCGATCTGGATTTGCCGGATATCCAGCCAACCCTCGTTGGAATGTTACGAAGTTTCGAGCGTGGAGAACCGGATGCCAGTTGCGAGAAGCTCTGGTACAGGGAGAAATGGTGGTACGTTCTATAGATTCCATGCTCATATCTGCCGATGAACCTTTCCTTGTTGATGAGGAAAATTTGCCAGAGGAAAACATAGATACAAATCAATTACAGAACTCGGAAGGTTTTTCCTTTCCGTTCTGGGCTAAACGGGTGCTTAGTTTCAATCAGTTAGCTTGAACAGAAGTAGAGAAAATGTGATCGACTTGTTTGCTTTTAGCCAGATTGCATTTTCTCTAATTAGTTTTTTATATATTTCAGATTGGCTCATGCCAATCAGTACTTTTAGCCACCTGTTAAGTGAATAACGATTTCACGATAGTGGCTATGTCGTCGATGTTCCCAAACGTAAAGTCCTTGCCAAGTACCCAAAAGCAGTCTTCCATGAGCAAAAGGTATCTGTTCTGAGGTTTTTGTCAGAGCAGTACGGATGTGAGCGGGCATATCATCGGAACCCTCGGCACTATGAATATAACTTTTGCCATCCTCTGGCACCAATTTGGCAAAAAAGTTAGATAAGTCCTCTAAAACATCCGGATCGGCATTTTCTTGAATTACCAGACTGGCAGAAGTATGACGCAAAAAAACTGTACATAGACCTTCTTCAAGACCTGACTGGGCAACAATCGATTGCACTTTTTGGGTAATTCGAGAAAAGGATTTTCCGGTAGTCTGAATTTTTAGTAGCTTTTGATAATGAGCCATGAATATTGAGATGGGAACCGAAAATCTTTAATTTTTCGACTGAGAGCTAACCTAGTTGACGCAGTTCTTCATGCAGTTCTTCGTCTACATTCTCTAACTTTTTCTTGGCTATAACCAACTTATTTTGAGATACGGAGTTAACTAATTCTTTAGTTTCTAATGCTTCTGATTGGTCAGTTATCTCTGGTTCGTCCGACTCTCTGGGCTGCTCTTGGCAAAGCTCTTCTTCGGAAGCCTCAGTTTCTAGTTGTTCTGAGTCATCTTCGGCTAACTTGTCAGTAACCTCTGCTTCCTCCGACTCTCTGGGTTGCTCTTGGCAAAGCTCTTCTTCGGAAGCCTCAGTTTCTGGTTGTTCTGAGTCATCTTCAGCTAACTCGTCAGTAACCTCTGCTTCCTCTGGCTCTCCGGGTTGCTCTTGACAGACTTGTTCAGTTTCTTCAACCTCTGACTCTTCTAGAATTTCTTCCTCTTTGTTGTGCCAGGGAGAATCGTAATGATGCCAAGGCAGGATCGGCTTGTTGGGCAGATTATCTGCCAACACACCAATATTTTCCCGGTCAGGTTCCGGTAAATTAAATCCTTCTCCAGATGGTTTCTCGTGAACTTGCTTAGAATTCATAATACTAGCCTAGCCAAAACTACTTAGGTCAATTGCAGGGATAAGATAAGTGACTAGCACATGCAGGGTGATAATCAAGACAAGAACCCAGGTGACGTAAGCAGCATATTTTAGAGACGACGAAACGTCCTCCAAGCGTTGTTTGTTTGCATTATATGCTTCTACCAGGTTAACAAGCATTCTCAATTGATACTCTTCTGGCGAAAGAACTAGGTAGCGCTCAAGAAATTTTTTATCTGCCAAATTAGGGCTGACAGCTAACTGACGAGGTAAAAAGGCATTAATCAACAAACTGAAATTGGTTAGAAATCCCAGCATTTCTGCAAGGCTAAAGGGACTTGGAAAAAACAATAACCGAGAAATAGTCAAGCTAGTTAGCAAAGCACCATTTGTGACAAACAAGATATTGAGCTTAGTTGTCATGGTCTGACCTTGATCGTTTTGCTGCGTCATGACCATACGCACATCTTGTGCTGCCATTTCCAGGGTTGAGACAGATAGACCATCTTTTGTTTCTCCTGTTTTGGTCTTTTTTGCTGTCTTAGTAGTTGTGGCAGTATCCGGGGCTTTAGTTGTCTTGGCAGTTTTGGTAGTTTCCTGTATCCTGTTATTCTCTGGCGTTTTAGTTGTCTTAGTAGTTGTGGTAGTATCCGGGGCTTTAGCTGTCTTGGCAGTTTTGGTGGTTTCCTGTATCTTGTTATTTTCTGGGGCTTTAGGAGTTGTAGCAGTCTCTGGCAAATCTTCTTTCTTTTCTAGGAGGGAGTCAATGGTAGCTGTCATTGTTGGGAAAATTATCTGCGTTTGTTCTTTATACCCTACGGCAAGTGGCTTTTGCCTAAACGGTTGTAGCTCTTACCCCACGGGACTTTTCCAAGCCACTTTCATTCTGTGCGACAGCTAGCAGGTCTAGGGCAACTGCCGATACCAAACTTAAGCCTAGCCTTTTACTAGGTAGTTAACGATGGTTTGGGCTATCACCTCTGTTCCATCTTTGTCCAGCCTTTTTTGATTTTGTCTTGGCGGCTTGGGGCTGTTGAGCAAAAATTCCCAGTTGCCACTGAAAAACTCTGCTGGTGTTAAAATTTGGTGTTCAGCGTAATCCTGAATTCCTGTAAGTAGCAGAGGAGCTTCAGCAAAGCCCTCGCGCGTCAAAGAAACGATGGGAATGCCGACCTTCATAGCCTCAGCAAAGGTGCTATATCCTGGCTTGGAAACTACTCGTCTACACAAAGGCATAAAATCTACTGGTCGGTAATCATGACCAGCTACCTTAATTATATTGGAAAGATTAGGCGCTTGGCTATCAAAAGTGATAAAATCCCAATCGGAAAAATTGCCAAGACGGTGATAAGGAATTTGCTGAAGACCAAGTCCCCCGAAGGAGAGCAAAACAGTTTTTTCAATAGGTTTTTTCAAACCAAATTTTTCCCGCAAATAATCAGGACTATAGCCTGGTTTTCCTCCCGTTAAGCCTACATCTGTAATATGGGAGAACGCGCTCATCGGTTCGTGCAAGGGCAGACGAAAGAGGCGATCGCACTTGCTGTAGGATTCACTAATCCAATCGGCAATCTCTAGAAACTCTTCTCCCCAGTCACGATAGATGAAGTCCCAGCCAAAATTACTCATCATCCAGCAAGGAACGCCAGCAGCTTTGGCAATAGGCGCTGCTAAGAAAGGAATATCTGCCAGAATCAGCTTGACTCGGTTAGTGCGAATGTAGTCTACTTCGCTAGCAATGATTGAGTTAGATACTGAGCGAATCTGTTGTAGCTTTTCTAACGTCACCTGTTTATCCATGCTCAGGCTATCGGACTGAACAACCCCGATATCAAAAGCTCGTGGGCGATGAATAAAATCTCCGGGAATGTAAGACTCCAATAACCAGCGTGGTGCTGTTGTCACCAAAATCAACAAGATGTCTGGAAAGATTCTTTGCACAGCAGCAGCCACAGAAGAAGCTCGTACAGCATGACCAAAGCCATGATTAGTAATTGCAATGTATAGAACTGGTCGAGACATACTAGTGAGGTTGCTTGGAAGTACTATTGCCAGCTACAAGCTAGCAAAAACCAATGATCGTGTGTAAACTTTTTGGGCTTTACGTCTCAAGGATTATTTCTTTGGTCTTAATTATCGGTGGCTAGTAATTGTTTACCCTTAATCTTCAGGTGTTTTAACTTATCTTGACAAAGAGTAACAATGCTAGTATTGAAGCTGGGTGCAGCTACTGAATGTTAAATAGTATTTTGTATTCAACCTCGACTTCAGTATGAATCCCTCACAATTTCGCCTTCCTGAAGATAAAGCCGAAGAGGTTTTTACTCTGGCGGCTCAGTTATATGCCGAACATAGCCAAAGCTATTCTGTAGAAGAGCTAATTGCAGCTGGAACAGAAGCTAAAATACCGCCGGAGTTTGTTGAGCAGGCGATCGCTCAGATTCAACTGCGAGAAAGTTCTGCTTCGGTATCAGCGACTCCAGTCTCTAAGCCTTGGTTAATGGGTCTAGCTTTTGGTCTACCCGCCTTATTAGCGATCGCCATGGGAGGGTGGTTTCTGACTAAAAATGTTGCGACTAATGCCGCAGTCGATGAGCCGCCCGCCGTTGAACAAGTAGAAACAGTCCAAGCACCTCCCCCTGGTGAGTCAGTTGTAGCGCAGGGTAACTTTAAGTGTGCAGGTCTTGACCTCCAAGGAGCAAACTTGAGTGGTGAAAGTCTTAAAGGAGCAGACTGTACAAGAGCTAATTTAAGTCAAGCAAACTTGAGTGGTGCCGTTTTACAAAGCGCCAATTTCAGTCAGGCTCAATTAGAAAATGCCGATCTAAGCAATGCCAATCTTAGAGGAGCTGATTTAGCTGGAGCTAATTTGAATGGGGCTGACTTGAGGGGAGCTGACTTACAAGGTGCCAACCTGAGTAATAGTGATTTAAGGTACGCTGACCTAACGGATGCCGAGCTCATGGGGACAGATTTGGCTGGAGCAGATATGGAAGGCGCAATTAAGTGAGTTGTTAATTGTTAATTATTTATCTATTGGGAACAGGGAACAGGGAATAGGGAATAGGGAATTTAGAATTTAGAATTTAGAATTGAAAATTGAAAATTGAAAATTGAAAATTGAAAATTGAAAATTGTCAATCTTCCTCATCTCCCCCATCTTTCTGCATTCTGAATTCTGAATTCTGAATTCTTTCTTCCCCCTTGTCTCCTGTCCCCCTACTAGTCAACCCATCCACCTAATTCTTTGTTCCCTAATCAAGGTATTTGCTATACTGATATCTTGTGGGAAGCGGCGGCATAGCCAAGTGGTAAGGCAGGGGCCTGCAAAGCCTTTATCCCCAGTTCGAATCTGGGTGCCGCCTTGATATAACCTCTAAAATGAATTCCCCTCAAGGTTTCTGGACTTTGAGGGGATTTGTCTAAGTTTTTGGCTCAATCAAAGTTGAGCTAGGGAGGGTTATTTACTCTGGTATACCGACAACGTAACCGTCACCCTCAATAACTTCACCGATACGATAAGCTGCGATGCCTTGTGAATCGAACCAGTTTTGGGTTTGCTCTACCTGAATTGGCGGCACAATAACTACAAAACCGATGCCCATATTAAAGGTATTAAACATCTCCTTGAGTTTGACCTGACCAGCTTGAGCCAGCCATTGAAAAATAGGTGGAGTTGTCCAACTGTTGACTTCAATTTGCACGGACTGACCAGAACCGAGGCAGCGAGGTAGATTTTCCGGGATACCACCACCAGTAATGTGAGCCATACCGTGAATTTCGATACCTTGCTGACGTGCTGCCAGTACTGGTTTAACGTAAATTTGAGTGGGTGTAAGCAAAACTTCACCTAAACTTTGTTCTCCCAATAATTCTGGGCGTGTATTCCCAGTGAGTTCGGAGGCGGACTCGCTAACTATTTTCCGCACTAGGCTAAAGCCATTACTGTGTACTCCTTGACTTGCTAAGCCAATGGCAACATCTCCTACTTGTACTTGAGAACCATTAAGCATTTGGCTCTTTTCGACAATTCCCACACAGAAACCGGCGATGTCGTATTCCCCTGGCTGGTAGAAACCGGGCATTTCTGCCGTTTCTCCACCTAACAGGGCACAGCCAGAGAGGCGACACCCTTGGGCAATACCGGCTACAACTTGAGCTAGCTGCTCAGAGTTAAGTTTCCCTGTGGCTAGATAATCTAGGAAAAAGAGGGGTTCAGCCCCGGAAGTCAAAATATCATTAGCACACATTGCTACTAAATCAATACCAACCGTGTTGTGACAGTTTAGTTCTTGAGCGATTTTGAGATTAAACTAAGCCACCCAGTCACCTGAGGGACTCGTCTGCAAAACCGGACGTGAGACTTTCACCTCATCCGGCTCCTCGATGATTTGCCGCAAGGATTAGCGAACCTACAGCTTTGCTCTGAGCATGCCTAATTAATTGCCAGGAGTTTTCACCCTCATACTTACTGGCAAATAGCTTTTTATGACTACTGATAGACTGCCAATACTTATTAGACACCCATGTTCTGCTTTTTTTTGGATGACGACGTTTTGCCCAAGTTATCAGCTTGAGAAACAGCAAATGATCTAAGTGAGCTAATGTTTTCTTGCTCACTTGTGGCGAATAGTAGTTTACCCACTCTTGAATAACTGGGTTTAAACGCCCAATTAGCACCTGTTGGGGCGCTGACTTATGGGTGTTGATGATACTAACTAACCGCCGATAGTGTTTTTTGGGCTGGGAGGAACTAGGGGTAATTCTAGTTTGATAACCCTTCTGTCTCTCCCGGCTTTTGTACTGCTGGATATGAAAACCAAGGAAATCAAAACCAATCTGTGAGTTAAATCTTGTCAGAGTATGACTGAGCCTAGTTTTGCTTACCCGAAAAGACAAGCCGATGGTTTGTAACCACTCTGAGATCAGCTCCCGGCATCTTTGGAGGGCGCTTATCTGTTGGTGAAGAACCACAAATTGATTGCCATAGATAATTAGCTCTGGAGTGTCTTCTAGATAAGCCTGCTCAATAGGTTGTTCTATCCCATCAAGGGCAATATTTAACAATAGCCAAGAGAGGTTAGAGGATATCTGAACTAGCTTTTTGCCCTCCATTAGACCGGCTTTTAACCAGGCTTTCATTAGTCGGCAGATGCTGGGAAACGTATTTAATTTTTGCAGCAGAACTTGGTGGTTAATGTTGTCAAAATCAGCAATTTCAGCAGTCAGCACATATTTAGGCTTCTGCTCAATAGCTTGGGAAATTTGAGCGATCGCATCTTGAGGTGATTTTCCTGGTCGTAACCTACCGGGATGTGCTGCAAATTTAGCTTGCCATTCTGGCTCTATCGCTAGTTTGACAAGTGCTTGCAGAGCTAAATCTTTACTGGTTGTTTTTTCAGCTTGGGTATTAACCAATTGAACTGCTACACACTTAGCTGACCAGGACTTAAGCAAAGTTTTCTGAAGTTTACGAACCGCCTTAACATCGCCAAGCTGCGAGGCTTTGTAGATACGTTTTTGCAACTTAAAGACCACCCTTTCTAGTTTTTGCCAGGGGATGTTCTTCCATTCCACCGTAGGATAATCCTGGGTTTTAGACATATCAATTGCTAGTAAGCACCTACATCCAAATCATCGTGAGTCCGTCAGCCTATCCACAGCCATTACAGCTAGGCATTTGCTTCTGACTCAATCTTTCCCAACACTTTCATGCGGTTAGCACCTACTCATGAGTATTACTTCAAGAGAGAAATGTGTGGGTTAATTCGTTCCTGATAACCATTGGTCGAGTCCTTAGGATGATGCTCTACACCGGGATTTTTGGCAGTGCTACTAGGCAACGAAGATACCTAGTCCCTAATCCCATCTGACGTTTCAGCCTAGATTACATCAGCATGTCGTTACGATGTTTCCTCACATCTTCGCTTTCGCTATCCATAGACTCTTGCTAGAAGGTGAACCAGCTAATTGCTTACTAGCTCATCATCCTTCTTTCACCCCGCTTTAGGGATTGGTCGGGTAAGGAAGCACACGTCGCCATGTCATCCTCCCCTAAGAACCGGACTTGACAGTTTTCCCATCATCCGGCTCAAGCCTTTTGCTTTACAGAACGGCTGCTTTGTAGGTAACGGGAGTTTTCGTTAGACGGCAGATAGTGATTGTTTCCTCCTCACCGTGCCGATTTGCGATAGTTGCGGCAAAAGTCCATTTATTGCCATTGATGGCTTTAAAGTATTTCTTCTGCACCCATTCTTTACCTTTGCCTTTTTGCTTTCCCACTCTTTTTGAGTGTCTTCTCAGTGACCACTGCCAAAGTGATTTCCAGATTTCGTGGTCAACATAAGAAAATACCTGCTGTCTGACTCCATACCTGTAGTAGTTTCTCCACTCTGTGATCATGGGATTGAGGTGTGTAATAACTGCTGCTTGTGTGGCTGTCGGGTGAGCCTTAAGCCATGTACGGATTTCCTTGAGGAATTCCTTAATTTTTTCCTTTTGTGGAACTCTCAAGCAGCTATTTTTGAACTGACGGATATTGAACCCTAAAAAATTGAACCCTTGTTCGATGTGAACTGCGCTGGTTTTCTCCTGATTCAGTTCAAGACCTCTTTGAGATAGCCATGTTTGGATGGTGGGAATTATTGCATCGATATCTTTTTCGTTTCGGGCGGTAATAATCAACTCATTGGCATATCGAATTAAGCCGTATTTGCCTAGCTTATTCTTGGTGGGGTATTTCTCACCTATTGCTTTCTTTCTGCATGGGTAAGCTGTCGAGGTTTTAGCTTCGGCTAGTAACCTTTCCATTCCATCAAGAGCTATGTTGGCGAGTAAAAGGCTAATTATTCCCCCTCTTGGTTGACCGCTTTTCGTTTCCTGGAATACCTCTGCTTCTACATATCCTGCTTTTAACCAGTTTTTGATTAGCTCTCTACCGGGTATTTTCCCAATAGCTTTGAGGATGTATTTGTGGCTGATATGGTCAAATGCTCGTTGGATGTCAGCATTTAGTACCCATCTGTCCATTCCTTTCTGGAGTCTAATCCAAGATTGTTCTAGAGCATCAGGACAACTTCTAGCTAGAGGAAACCCGTAGGAACTAGACTCAAAAACTTGCTTCCAAGCAGGCTCTAAGGCATTCTTGACAATTGCTTGTGCGACTCGGTTTTTAACGGCAGAAACTCCCAATGGAGATTGTTTACCGTTTACCTTGGGAACGTAGAGCTTTCTAGCTGGTTTAGCTTGCCAAAGGTTGTAAGTTAGCATTTCTCTGACAAGTTCTACTCTCTGAGACGGGTTGGTTACCGTTTGGGAGTCGATGCCAGCCTTTTTTTGCTCTTGGTTTAGTTGAGTCACCCTTCGCACTGACAGTAGCAGGTTGGAGTAGCTGCGCAGCATCAGCTTCATCAGGCTTTTGACCTTATTCCACTGACCGTTCTGTTTCGCTCGATAAATTCTTCGTCTTAGGTTCCTAACACGCTTCCTGACGGTCTTCCAGTCAAGACCGGACCATTCTTTTAGCGGTTCCTTGGCTCTGATTTCGTTGCCGAATCTATCTTTCACTTTGGTTCGGTTCCTTGATGAAGTCTTAATCGTTAAGACCGGCTGGAAGTCTGCCATCTTTCAACGTGGGGCAAATCTTAAAGAGTACCCCTATCCCCCGCATTACACGAAGGCTTTCGCTTTTTCCAGCTTCCTTTACCCTCTAGATAGTTCCGTCTCCCTTGCGGTTGACCTACTCAGTATTTCGACCTTATTGGCTGAGAATCTATAGGGCTTACTGTGTTCCGTATATCTGAAATCCGATTGAGTTAGGGTTCCATCTCTATCCCGGCAGGAATTTAGTTCTCTCGTTATAACTAGTCATACTGTTATAACCAACCTGCTTACCTTTTAGTCAGAGTGTATCAACCTGGTTTCACTCTTAAGCGAATTACGGGACTATCAATAATGGTTCACTTTCGTTAACCCTTCTCAATCTTCCCCTTGCCCTTCTTACAATTCAGGTTTTGTATCTTGGACTTTTGTGCCTTGCATTCCGTCAGTTTCATTACTTACTTGTGACGTAGGCAGAGTCAGTGACTCCTTTACACGGGGACAGGGGGAGAGAATCTCCTGGAGGAGACGGCTCCTCATTCAAAACGTTTCAACAACGTTAGATATACGACTTTCACATCGCACATGACTAGTCGCTACCCTAGGGGTTATGCTTTCACCACAGCACTGGTGGGGAGGGACTTGATTCAGACCAACACTCTAATTTCAGTCTGTTTTCAGAAAAATCAAAAAATCTTCCTGAGTTGATCGTATTTCTCTGGCTTTTCCTAAATTTGTCAACAAGATTTTATTCAAGAAATACTGTTCTCACCCTCATGGTTATCAAGTTATCAAGGTTATCTCTAGAAAGAGATTAAATCCTCTATTTATACCTTGCGGCTAATCCCCCAAACCTTAACAGGCTGGTTTCTAGCCAACGAATCGCACCTTCGTACCGACACCATCTGTTCCAGATATCAAAACTGGTTCTCGATAACCTGAAGGCAGGTGAAAACAACCACTAAAACCGCCTAGTCCGCCTAGTACTTCAGGGCGGTGGGTGCTTTGTACTAAACTGCGGATTTGTTCGACAAAAGCTCGACCTGCTTCGACATCTACACCGGCTTCTTTATAGTCCATTTAGTGTTTTTATAACTCCTGCTAGTTGTCGTTATTAGTTTTGCATATCACATAACTTGCTAGTCAACTAATAGCTATTTAATGTTTAACTAAAAGGTTAGGATTTATTTATGTTAAGTCTTATTAAGACAGCTTTAACATAACTTAAAAGATATAAAAAGCGCAAAAACTTATCGTTGCTTTACTTTCAACTACACCTCAATAGATATACCTAGTTATTCTTTGATTAATTTTGGACTAAATCCTGGATATTACTGATCCTCAAACTCAAAAGTTTGTGATAGTCTGTTGCAGGTCAATTTTAGATAGAGCAGACACGGAAAGGGTGTAAAAAGTTCCAGTTCTCTTACGCAACTGTGAGCAAAAGTAAAGCTCAAATTCCCAATGCTTTTGACAAAGGACGATATGAATCAAAGAATTTGGAGTGGTCTAACCTTTACTCTTCTTACTACAGTTGTTGGTACGGCTGGTTATGCTGAACCAACCAAGCTAGTTGAACAAAGTCATGATGGTAGCCCTGCTACCACCGCAACTTTGGAGGAGCCAACAGCAGTAACAGCTCCGGCACCGGCTCTAACGGAAGTTCAGCCGACAACGGTAGTTAAGGTTGGGGAGTTTCAATCAAAGGAGGCGATAGTTCAAGAAGAGGAAGTGATCGCGAAAATTCATACTTATGAATTAGAAGGTCATCAGGCTGCAACTGTCTATGTTCGCAGCATTCCCGTCTTAACCTTCTTAGGTTCAGAACCGTTGACAGCTGAAGTGACAAAAATGGGAGAGATAGCTCAATCTAACAACCCAGTCTCTTCAGCCTCTCAGCAAAAAATGACTTTTCAGCCTCAGGCTACAGAAGAGATAGCCAGTGCAGTTTCAGAGGCAAATGGTTTCCATCATGATCCGGTTTGGCGCGCTACTGCTCTCGCCGCAAGACTTAATCAGCTAGAGAGAGAAAATGTAGATGCTGAAGCAATCACTGTCCATTGGCAAGCTGACTGTGAATGTTACAGCATTAAAGTCAGTAATGAGAAATTAGTTCACATTAATGAGAACACCATTCTGCCGGATACAACAGATAACCTAGCTGAAGATGCACTACAAGCAACTAATCGACTAAGACGTCTGATTGGTAATGCTCCACCTGTGCGAGAAATTATTGGTAGACCCCCAGTAAAGAAAAAAACTGAGATTTCTCTTGGTCCTGTGCGATTTGAGATTAAGGGTTTAGCTTCCTGGTATGGACCTGGCTTCCACGGAAGGCGCAGCGCCAGTGGTGAGAGATTTAACCAGAATGCGCTGACAGCGGCACACCGTAGTTTACCTTTTGGCACAAAGGTCCAAGTCACAAACTTACGCAATGGTCGCTCCGTAGTGGTGCGGATTAATGACCGTGGTCCTTATACAGGAGGTAGGGTAATTGACCTGTCAGCCGCAGCTGCTAGAGTTCTCGGAATGGTGAATGCAGGTGTTGCTCCAGTAAGTGTTGAGGTTTTAAAAACTCAATAAGTGGCAAATTGACACGCTAGTTAGTTATTGCTGGTTTAGAATCCCATTAGACTTGTCCGAAAATTAACCTGAGGCTTCCGTTATTCCTCGGCTAATTTTTAATTTCCGGGCAGGTCTATTCGTTAGGGTTGTATGCGCTTTTTCTCTGCCGCTTGCTCTGAAATTGGCATAAAGCAATTCCTCTTACAGTGACTGTCGAGGGTTTTTCCATAGTTTAGGGGTACGACGAATCAGTGTCCCTGAGTCATACTATGAATAGTTAAACAATTAACCTCGTTTAATTTCTGATATGCGGTTCTTCTCATCTACCAAAACAACTGTAGGAGAATGCTGTTGAAACTCTTCTGAGGTTAATTGTCCGTAGGCCATAATAATTAGGTTATCTCCTTTAGCTCCTAAACGTGCAGCGGCACCGTTGAGTTCAATTGCTCCTGAATTAGCCAAAGCTGGAATTGCGTAGGTTATTAAGCGTGTCCCGTTGGTGATATTTACCACTTGCACCTGCTCGTATACGAAGATACCGGCGGCATCGAGCAGGTTTTGATCAATGCTAATACTGCCCATGTAATCTAAATTGGCAGCTGTGATGGTGCAGTTGTGTATTTTTGCTAAAAGTACTGTGCGTTGCATGGCGATAAAGAAGCTATTACTGAATCAGGGAAGGATTTGGGTAGAGTTGTTGGACTGAAGTAAGCAGATCGTAATTTAAAGAGAGAAATGTTGATGATTCAGATTTGAGCACCTTGTTGTTACAGGCGGCGCAATTTTAATTTAGTTTAAACTTTGATCGTCTGCCTAATTAAAATTTGGGCAGATAGTATCAAAAGAAGAGGATGGAGACTATGAAGTCATCAGTCCCTAGATTTGTCCGTTGATTAGGAAGAGTGAACCTCTGAGGCAGGAGTAATACCAGAAATGATTGATGTAATGAGTGATGTCCCTGTTAGTCATCCTCGCGCCTTGTCATTGAAATTACGAGAAAAAATTGAACATTATCGCCAGGTGGGAATTGTGGCAGCGGCAGGTCCTATTGCCCACGGACGTGGAGAAGCCTTTGATTATCTCCTTGGAGAAGAAACACCGTTACCAGTCAAGGAAGATATATATACTGCTGCTGCCTTGCTATTAGAAGCTAAACATCCAGTGATTTCTGTAAACGGCAACACAGCTGTTTTGGCTCCCAATGCACTTATTTCATTAGCACGAGAAATTCCTGCAAAGTTGGAAGTAAACGTATTTTATGGCAGAACACAAGAACGCGAGAGAAAAATTGCTGAGTATTTGTTTGCCCACGGTGCTGAAGAACTCCTAGGTATCAATCCAAAAGCTAAGGTGCCTAATCTTTGCTCTTCTAGACAGAGGGTAGATAGAAAAGGTATTGCCTTAGCAGATCTGGTACTGGTTTCATTAGAAGACGGTGATAGAACTAATGCTTTGAGAGCTTGGGGCAAAAAGGTTATATCAATAGATCTTAATCCTTTATCCAGAACTGCTATTGATGCCACATTAAATATCTGTGACAATGTAATTCGCGCCTTACCATTATTAGAGGAAGCTGTAAAGGATTTACGTAATGAGCAAACCCTTAGGCAAGAAATAATAGCTAATATCAATAATAATTATTCAACTGCCAGAATTTTGAAATTCTTAAACCAGAGGCTAAAACAATTAGCTTCTGAAAAAAGTGATCTATCTTTGGTAGAAGGCACAGAAGAACATATTGAATTTTTGGTTAACCTTACTAAGTCAGTAGTTGAGGAGGGTTTTTTTTCCACAAGAAAGGAAATGCTTAAACCAGAGGAGGTAAGTTCAAGACTAAGCTTAGAAAATACTTTCATCTACATTTTAAAATGTCAGCGTGATCTTTGTGGCTTTTTACATGGAGAAATTCGCGAAGATGGTAAATTCTATCTGCCACGCTTTGCCATAGATAAACAATTCAGAGGCTTAGGAGGGGGTAATTTTCTACTTAAAAAAGCAGAGGAAATAGCGAAAAGTCGAGGATGCAGTAAAATGATCATAGAAATTTTGACTAACTGTCATGCGGCCCAAGCTCTATGTTTAAGGCATGGCTATACTCCTGAAGCTTTTATTAAGGCCAATGCCAATAAGTGCAATTTTCTAGTTTTGGTCAAAAATATTTGATCATTTTTGATTTACTTAATTATCTCTAAGTTTGTATTGTGATTCTAGGTGTTCTACAATCCCCATGGCAATTTTGGTTTTACCTACCATCTTGAGGATTTTGCTTCCGCCGGTTAGCAGATAGGCAATCTGTTCTCCATTAAAACCAGTTTCCTCTCCTCGATTTGCTACCACGGCCTGATATCCTCTCTTTAGTCTATCCGAGGCTATTTCCATTAAGGCTTCGTGGCTTAGTCCTTCTTGATACTTGAAAGTTACCATATAGAGTTCAGGAAACTGGGTTTGTACCTGGTCAATAACTTTTATGGTAGGAACCAAATTAATGCTCTTTAAAGCACCTCCACTAGGTATTTTTCCGGGAAAAACATTTTCAGGCTTGTAGTCAGCAACTGCAGCGGAAAAGATTCCGAAAGTATATGGTTTCTTGGTTAACTCTTCCATGACTAACGCCCGATATTTATCGTAAGTTTTGGCAATTTTGCCAGGTAGATAATCAGGTGGTTGATAGGTTCCTTCTCCATAAATTAACTGAACTTTAGCCCCTTTAAGATAAAGTTCTTCGGCAATTTTACTGCCTAGCCTTCCCGTGAAGCGATTGGTAATTCTGCGTACATTATCAATTTCTACTGGCGTTGGACCACTAGTTACTAGTGTAGAAACTCCTTTTAGGGGTGATACACTAACAGCTCGACAAACTTCAGCCACAATTTTCTCGACAGAAGGAAGGTTGTGTTTACCATAAGCTTCTCGTGGCGGGACAATTCTTATGCCCATTGCCTGTAATTTTTGCAAGGACTCAGTCAAAATAGAGTTATGAAGGCTACCGTGCATGGTGGGTACGACCAAAACTTTTGTTTTCCCCTGTTCCATGCGACCAATTGCAGAAGCAACAGAGGAGGTGATTACCCCGTCAGCAATGCCACAGACTACTTTATTAATGGTGTTATAGGTAGCCGGTGCTACCAGATAGGCATCGAAGGGAGAATTATCACTGAGATGTTCTGCTGCTGCTGTCAGTTTTGTAACTACTGGATTAGTAGTACACCATTCTAAAGCATCTATGGTGGTATAGCGCAGCGCTTCTTGGGAGGTAAAAGCGATTACTTCTGCTCCCTTCCGGCGCAGAGCTCTAGCTAGCTCTGGCATCTTTATAGCAGCAATACTTCCAGTAAGCAAAAGGGCAATACGCTTTCCCTTAAGGTGTTCTCCTGCTAACAGAACATCATGATCACCTAATTCCGAGGGTGGTGGTGGACTGAAATCCCAGTCTTGCATAAATAGTAAATTTATGAGCCTTTGACTGTTACTAGTTTAATGATAATACTACTACTGAGGCTACCATCATGTCAGGCAGATATTATCTCAATTGCACTGTAAAATTCACGGGAATACTAGTATGATACATGGCTGTAAACAGGTTGTCTTAAATACATTACGAAACAGAAATATGTAATTTGCCGTTGAGCCAATGTATAGCGCTACGCGCTAGGGAATAGGGAATAGGGAACAGGGAACAGTAAGCTGCGATTGGGTTTCAGGATGTGAAAATATCCTAACCTTAACGTGTGGTGCTATATATAGCTTGGTATATACTTAGTGTCTATTTTGGAAATAAATTCTTGTATAATAATTCATCCGCCAACAAATCAGATAATTATTTGGATAAATCTAGACAGTTAGTACTTGTTGATGTAGGTAATTCAGCAATCAAGTTAGGAGTGGCAAATTTGGACACAGGTGTTCTCAATCAATTTACATCTTTTGTAAGTGTTAAAGAATGCCAGAATTATCTAAAAAATACAAAAACTAAGCAGATATTTTATTCATCCGTCAGACCTGGTTTTGAGATTCAGTCACTCTGTATCAATTCAACCTGCAGCGTTATCTCTGCTCAACCATTTATCAATTTGGAAAAATTAAGTTTTTTGGAGAGCTTGGATATTGGCATTGATAGAAAACTTGCTTGTGTAGCAGCTGATGAAATGGTAGTTCAACCTTTCCTAGTTATAACGATGGGTACTGCTACTAGTTTGTCCTTTGTTTCAGACAATATCTGTGAATTTTCAGTGATATGGCCTGGTCTGAAGTTGGCTGTAAATGCGATTGATAAAAATACGAGAATAAAAGTTAATCCTAATTTAAATTCAATCAGTACTCCAGGTAAGACTATTACTATTCAAGATTCTGTAAATTTGGGTGTACTGTTTTCTACAGTATTCGCTATCGAAAAATGGGTAAACCACTTTAGCAAACTCCACAATCATTTGCCTAACGTAGTTATTACTGGTGGCTACAGCAAACTAATATCTAGACATTTGAATATTAATCATTTTACAGAACCAGATTTGACAATTAAGGGATTACTTAAATTACTAGGCCATAGAGAAGTTCAAGAAGAATTACAAATCGATTATGAAAATAGCAAAGGTTAGAGCCAAGATTAACTGATTTAAATTCAATATGTAAAAATCTTAACTGGCAGCAGCTATTAGGAAGAGGTTATAATTTCTCAGAATGTGAGAGTAGGAATTATGAAGTTTAAACCTTGAGCCTCCAGCATGCAAACTTAAACTAATATATTGTTGGTTTACAGAAGTACTGGATGGTTAATCTGTTTCTAAGAGAGGAGTCAAGACTTGCTTATAGTCAGAGCAATCAGTATCTGGCAGAAGCGCAAAAAGAAGAAGCAATAATTATTTATCACCCCTTGCAGCAAGCTCAAAGTGTCTTTCAAGCTGGTGAGCGCGATCTCACTATTTTGCTCTGTGCCGTCCAGTCATAATTGAGCAAAATTGGTGAACTTAAAGTAGAGTATGTTGAACTGCTTAACCCAACAACTTTATAACCCTTGGATCAAATTGACCAAGCATGATTACTTGTGATTACAGCAAGTTTTGGTTCAATTCACTTAAACGACAATCTAATGCGAATTAAACGTAAGCCCATCGTTGCCATTGACGGTCCTGCCGGTGCAGGTAAATCAACTGTGACTCGCCAAGTAGCAAAAAAGTTAGGATTAATGCACTTAGATACTGGTGCGATGTACCGAGCCATTACTTGGAGAGTTCAATCGTCAGGAATTGACTTATCTGACGAACCAGCAATTGCTGAACTTGTTAGGGAGTCTGAAGTGTATCTCACCACAGATGAGTCAACTTCAGCAGGGGTTAGTGTCTGGATCGATGGTAAAGAAGTAACTCAGCTGATTCGTTCACCGGAAGTTACGGCTAATGTGTCTGCCATTGCGGCTATACCTTCAGTCCGCAATGAATTAGTAAAACAGCAGCAAAGACTTGGTGGTAAGGGTGGTATTGTTGCCGAGGGCCGTGATATTGGTACCCATGTCTTCCCGGATGCTGAACTTAAGATATTTCTAACGGCTTCAGTTAGAGAAAGATCGCGTCGACGCCAGCAAGAGTTAAAGGAGCAGCAGCTTATAAATATCAGCTTAGAACAGCTTGAACAAGAGATTAGAAAACGTGATCTGTTTGACAGCAACCGCGCTGTGGCACCTTTGCGTAAGGCAGTTGATGCAGTTGAAATAGTAACAGACGGTATGAGTATTACCCAAGTCACGGAGCAAATTGTTCATCTTTTCCAAGATAGGCTCTCTCTGACTGTCTGAATAACACTGTGTAGATTAACGGAGAAAATTTATAGCTAAAAAAGTTTAAATTAGGTGATATCGTGCCTCTTTGGCAAATAAATGACTATTTATCCCGGATAATCTGCCTTTTAACCCGTAATTTGTAAAAGCACCGTCTAATTTCAGGGTAGGTTTCTTCCCTATAAACAGCTCCTATCCAAAACTATGTCTTAAAACTAAAGCACCACCTTTGCTATGCCATGAGCATGATAGTTTTTTGGGTTGTAGGGGAGATGGTTGCTGAAATTATGGTTTATTGGGAGCATAATTCTGCTGATAATTGAGCTTGTCGAGATGAGTTAAAGTTAGCTGTACCCTACGTTCTCCCTACGAGAAGTGGTGATTTAAAAGCTGCCTAAGGAAAAGCTCAGGTTGACAAACCTTGATGCGATCCTAATTTGCTGTGAGGAGTGAAATATACTTAACGTGACAGATCGCCATCTGTTTATCTGGCAGCGCAGAATATCTATGTCTTTATTTGCCGCTGCTATTTTGAGTTTTATGGCTGGCTTAAGCTTACCGGTAGAACATGCTACTCACCAAAAAGCTGTTAATTCGGCAATGAATTTGCTGCCACAGCCAAGGCAAAAGCAAAATAGCCCAAAAATTGAAGCCTTGATTGGGGAACAAGAAGAGACATATCAGAAAATTATTGCCCAATTGAGAGAGAAAGAGAAAGCTCAAGTTCTCGCCTTTTCTCTACCTGTCCAGTTTCAGGGCAAGACTATTGAGCAAGTTTACCTCCCTAACAAACAAAAAGTTATTGCCTTGACCTTTGACGATGGTCCTTGGCCTGAAACAACAAATCATGTATTGTATGCCCTTAAGAAACACACTGTTAAAGCAACTTTCTTCGTCGTGGGCAAAAATGTCCAAAGATATCCGGATCAACTGAAGAAAATCTTAGAAAACGGTCACGCTATTGGTAACCATAGCTGGAATCATCAATATAACTATCACAATAGTTCGGCTGCAGCGCGGGAAATAGACAACACAGCAGCATTGATCAACAAAATTACAGGTGTTAAGACGTCTCTGTTCAGACCTCCTGGCGGTATCCTAGATAATGGTTTAACAAATTATGCTCTTCAGAAAAATTACGCTGTCGTCATGTGGTCAGCAGACCCGAAAGACTGGCACTTCCGAGGTACTTCAACCAAGTTAATTAAGGATGTGGTTGATATTGCCCAACCTGGAGGAATAGTCTTGTTACACGACGGTGGTGGTGAGCGCTCAACTACTGTGCAGGCTCTACCAATTTTAATTACAGAATTGAAAAAGCGTGGCTATCGATTTGTGACAGTACCAGAATTATTGGAAATGGCTAGCAGCTCAAAATAGTTAAATTTGGGAGGAGATAAGGGAGGTTTTGAATTTTGAAGGGTGAAACGGATAGCCACCGCTAGGGCGTTTTTTCAAAGTCAAAAATCTGATGTAGGGGCGAAGTATTTGGGGGATAATTTATCGCTAAATGCTTCGCCCTCCTCCAACTACTGAGCAGGAATTAAAACTCTCTCTTCCTGTGCTTCAGGATTAGCTTCTGGGGTATCAGCCTCAGAAGGTGGTACTACTTGCCAGAATTGTGGCAGATACTCAGACCAACGAGAGAGAATCTTCTTAGCTTGGGCGCTGTTGGTATGTTCGGCATGGGCTTGGATTAACTCTTTGAGCTGCTGTTCCCCAGCCGGTGAAATTATCCGTTGAATTGTGACAATTTCTGGGTTGACTTTTGCCGGAAAATTATTCTCTTCATCGAGAATGTAGGCTAGCCCACCAGTCATACCAGCGCCGACGTTGCGACCAACATTGCCTAAAACAACAATAACGCCACCAGTCATGTACTCACAGCAGTGATCGCCAGCACCTTCAATTACAGCTTGACCTTTAGAGTTGCGGACACCAAATCGCTCACCCGCACTGCCATTAGCAAAGAGAATGCCACCAGTGGCACCGTACAGGCAGGTGTTACCCACAATTACGTTTTTGGCTGGATTGTAGGTAGCCTGGTGGGGTGGCTTAATAATTAGTTCTCCACCGTGCATGCCCTTGCCAACGTAGTCGTTGGCTTCACCTTCTAAAATGAGCTTCATGCCAGGAAGGTTAAAAGCACCAAAGCTTTGACCAGCAGCACCAAAGAAGTTGAGGGTAATTTGTCCCTCAAAACCACTGTCGCCGTATTGCTTGGCGATTACGCCAGCCAGCCGAGTTCCCACAGTTCGATCCGTATTAATGATCTTGACATCTTTATGAACCGAACCTTGGTTGCGGATAGCTTGCTGTACTTCTTGATCAGTAAGTAGCTCATCGTCAAGTACCAGCCCATTACTATGGACTTCCTCATGGTTGAGCCAACTGCGGTCATTGCGAGTGTCCGGAACTTGGGTAATGCAGTCCAGATTTAGAGAAGATGTCTTAGTTAGTGCTACGTCTTCTCGCACCTTCAGCAAGTCAGCGCGACCTACCACTTCTAAGAGTGAACGATAACCCAATCTTGCCAGTAGAGAGCGTACTTCTTGGGCAACAAAGAAGAAGAAGTTAACCACATGCTCCGGCATGCCAATAAAGCGTTTACGCAGTTGTTCTTGCTGAGTAGCTACTCCTACAGGACAGTTGTTAGTATGGCAAATCCGCGCCATTATGCAGCCTTCAGCAATCATTGATACGGAACCAAAGCCGTATTCTTCTGCTCCCATCAAAGCTGCCATTACTACATCCCAGCCTGTTTTGAAGCCACCGTCTGCCCGTAGAAGTACGCGATCGCGCAACTGATTTTCTAACAGTACCCGATGTACTTCTGTCACTCCTAATTCCCAAGGTGCACCTGCATGCTTAATTGAGCTCAGGGGAGATGCACCTGTACCACCATCATGACCGGAAATTTGAATGACATCCGCGTTTGCCTTAGCCACACCTGCGGCAATAGTGCCAATGCCAATTTCTGCTACCAGCTTCACTGATACCTTTGCCTGAGGATTGATCTGGTGCAGGTCAAAAATCAGCTGGGCGAGGTCTTCTATGGAGTAGATATCGTGATGAGGTGGTGGTGAAATTAAGGGTACTCCTGGCTTGGAGCGACGTAGCATGGCAATATAGGTGCTGACTTTTTTACCTGGCAGCTGCCCTCCTTCCCCTGGTTTAGCTCCCTGAGCCATTTTGATCTCAATTTGCTTGCCACTCATCAGATACTCTGGCGTTACGCCAAAGCGTCCTGATGCCACTTGTTTAGTTGCGGAGCTGGCAGTATCTCCATTGCGCAGACCACTGAGATGGGGCAAGGTAGGGGAATGACCTGTGCTATCAACATCATCAAGAATTTTGAAGCGTACTGGGTCTTCCCCACCTTCGCCGGAGTTCGATTTACCACCGATGCGATTCATGGCGATCGCTAAAGTTTCGTGGGCTTCTCGCGATAGCGATCCCAACGACATTGCCCCTGTACAGAACCGTTTAACTATTTCCTCAACTGGTTCTACCTCCTCTAGAGGCACTGAGGTGCGATCGCTTTGGAAATCCAATAAGTCCCGTAGTGCTGTTACCGGACGACCTTCTAACTGCCGCCTGTAAACTTCATAATGGTCATAATCTCCTTCTGCAACTGCTTTGTGCAGAGATTTTGCCATTTCTGGGCTATTCATGTGGTACTCGCCTTTCGGGCGATACTGGATAAATCCCAAGTTTTCCAGTTTTTTGTTACTCAATTCAGGGAAGGCTCGTTGATGGAAAGAAACAACCTCGAGGGCTAATTCAGCTACGCTTAAGCCACCTAGTCGGGATGTTGTACCAGCAAAGGCAAGTTCTAGTAAATCTGAACCAATACCTATTGCTTCAAAAATCTGCGCTCCGTGGTAGGAGGAAAGTAAGGAAATCCCCATCTTTGAGAGGATCTTCAAGAGTCCCCCTTCAACTGCCTTGCGGTAGTTTTGCTGAGCTTCTTCTAGGGTTAGGTTCTCAATTTGACCCCGCCCCATCATTTTCTGGGTTTTAGGGTTTGACCACCAATGACGCACTGACTCCCAAGCCAGATAGGGGCAAACAGCTGAAGCACCGTAGCTAATCAAACAGGCAAAGTGATGGGTACTCCAACACTGGGCTGTTTCTACTACAATCGATGCTTTCATCCGTAACCCTTGCCGGATCAGATGATGGTGTACCGCACCTACTGCCAGTAAGGGGGGGATATAGCTACGGTTTTCATTCAAGGAGCCGCCAACATTATCAGACAAAATGATAATCTTTTGTCCGTTTCTTACTGCTTCAACTGCTTGGTTGCAGAGATTGCTCACAGCCGCTTCTAAGCCTAGAGGTCCATTTTTAATCTCGAATAAAGTCGATAGCTCAGCCGTTGCTAGACCTAAGCTTTTTACCTGTTCTAACTCTGCTTCATTGAGTACAGGTGTCTCTAGCTTTAACAAATTGGCATATTCAGGAAGTGCTTCTAGGATATTTCCCCGTTCCCCTAGCTGCATGCTCAAAGACATCACCAGACTTTCCCGCAGAGGATCAATGGGCGGATTGGTTACCTGAGCAAAGCGCTGCTTAAAGTAATCATAGAGAAGGTGAGGTTTATTGGAGAGTATCGCTAAGGGGATGTCATCTCCCATGCAGAAAGTCGGCTCTTTCCCCTGCCTTGTCATCGCTTCGATGATCATCTCAACGTCCTCGGCTGTATAGCCAAAGGCTGTCTGCTGACGTAGCAGTTGCTCTGTTTCAAGCCGAGTAGCTGTAACAAAGGGTTGGGGCTGCAAGACCCTTCTGTACCGCTCTAACCATTGGCCGTAGGGATTTTTCGCGGCTACCCGTTGCTTAATTTCCCAGTTTTTAAGAACCTCATTGGTTTCTAAGTCCACGGCAATCATTTGCCCTGGTCCTAGTCGCCCTTTTTCAACAATCTCCGCTTCTGGCAAATCTACAACGCCAGCTTCTGAGGCTACGACTACATAGCCATCTTTGGTAATACTGTAGCGGGCTGGTCGCAGTCCATTACGGTCAAGAGTTGCTCCTACAGTCTTGCCATCACTGAAAGCCACTAGTGCAGGTCCATCCCACGACTCCTGTAAACCGCTGTAGTACTCGTAAAAATCTACAATTTCCGGATGTTGGGTTAGATCTGGCTGATTCTGGTACGCCTCTGGCACCATAATCATTAATGCTTCTAAGGGGCTACGTCCGGAACGGACTAGTAACTCTAGCACGTTATCTAAGGTTGCTGAGTCGCTGTTGTCAGGATTTACAAACGGTTTTAGCTCGTTGAGACCATTATCTGATGCTTCTGCTGGCTGACTAAGTGCTGACTCTTGAGTGCTGATCTCTTCTTGCTTACTCCTCGTACCCCAGATGGGATGAGTTAAGTCAGCTTCCCGTGCCATCATCCAGTTGGCATTGCCCAGTAAGGTATTAATCTCGCCATTGTGTCCTAATAGACGCATGGGTTGAGCGAGAGGCCACTTAGGCATAGTATTAGTGCTGAAGCGTCGATGGTAGACGGCAAAGGCACTCTTATAATCAGGATTTTTCAGGTCTAGATAGAAATCTCCTAGTACTGCTGAACGCACCATGCCTTTGTAGACAATTGTGCGACTAGAGAAAGAACAGATGTAACAATCATCAACTACTTGGGTTGAATTATCTGCTTGTAGTACTTTAGCAATCCGATAGCGAGCCTTAAACAGCTCTCTTTCGAGTTCATCTCCCTGCTTTCCTGGCGACGAGACAATCACTTGCTCTATTTGAGGTTGGTTAGCTCTTGCTTGAATACCCAGTACCTCAGTTCGTACTGGTACCACACGCCAGCCTAGTACTTTAAGACCTTCTCGTCCTAAAACTTCCTCAATAATTACACGTATCTTTTGAGCAACAGGCGCATCTTGAGATAAAAAAACCATACCCACTGCTAACTGTTCAGTCGATGGTAGGTCAATCCCCTGCTGAGTAAACCAAGGCTTAAAAAGTCCCCAAGGAATCGCAGTCATTAAGCCAGAACCGTCACCAGAGTCTTGATCTGCACTACAACCACCTCGGTGTTCTAGACAGGCAAGAGCTGATAAAGACTGTTCAATCAGCTTATGACTAGCATTACCTATCTGGGAGGCAATAAAACCTACACCGCAGGCATCACGTTCTTCTACTAACCATCGTTGACCTTGGTATGGGCGATCACCGCGATTCCACGGATGACCTTTTTGGTTTTTTTCGATGCTCCTGTTATCCATGGCATGATTCTCTTGAGTCTAGTGCTACAAAGTCGTTGCAAATTACAAATCTGTTCGGTCAGTAACAGGTGACCTTTACAGAAACCGAAAAATTAGAAAAAATATTTTTAGACTGGGAATCTAAAACAATACCCAAAGTCGAGTAAATGATTAAATGTCATCTGTAGCTAACATGAAAGCTATACATCAAGGCAATGAGTGATGCAATCGAGTTCCTCAGTACTTATAAGTGTAAAATGTGTTTAGCGCTTCAACTACCTAACTTAAGTAACCTGTACAGCTAGGGATAAATGGTTCTGGAGATGGCAGAAAATCTTGACAATATCTCGACAACACTGGCATCTTTGTAAGATGAACCAAGATAGCCATCTTATAGTAAGTCATCTATTCTAGCAATCCCCAATACAAAAGGTGAATCACCTTGAGCTTGAAGTATAAGAGGGTGGTGTGTAAAATTTGGTGCAGGCTCCAGGCATCTACACTTAACCTAGCCATATTCTTGAATAGCCAGTTTCTTACTGTTAATTTGAAACAATAACATCTAGTAGGGGTCTTGGTTTATCTTAGCTGTTAGTGATATTGGTTCTTTACCATATGCTTGGTAATGGAATTGTTAACCAATAACATTTTCTTCGAGCTAATAATTAGCAGGTTGGCAGGGCTTTTTTTACAGATTGAGCGAAGCTAATCACCATATTGAGGTTAGTCTAATTACTATTCTTGAGCTGGTAGGTTTATCGTTGATAGGGATTTTTTCAGGAACCACCGCTCACAACAGCATTGCAATCTTTTAACAACCATACTTTGAGTCATCTACTAGATACAATTATCAAGCCTTTACATAAAATTTTGAAGAAGTTCAACCACTCTAATGTAAAGACTCATTATAGATTAAGGTATTTGACCTACTTGACTAGTGACAAAGACTAGTCTGTATTTGCTATGTTGGGTTTTAGCGGTCTTGCTCGTAGGTTCAAAATCTCAAGATATCAGAATTCAGTAAACAAGTTCCCCCTAAACCAAATCTGTTAAGTTTCTCAGGAGAAAAATCATGGTTCAGTCAAAGGAATCCTCTCAAGTATCTGCACTGACAATCCCTGCATCGATGAGGAACGCAGAAGGTATGGATACTACCGGTATGCGACCTTGGGGATCATATACAGTATTAGAGGAAGGGCGAGGGTACAAAATTAAGCGAATTGAGGTTAAGCCAGGTCATCGGCTCAGCCTGCAAATGCATCACCACCGTAGTGAACATTGGATAGTTGTTAGTGGTACAGCTAAGGTTACCTGCGGCGATAAGGTTTCAATCATCTATCAAAATCAATCCACTTATGTTCCCCAATGCCATTCTCACCGCCTAGAAAACCCTGGCATCATTCCCCTGATTCTAATTGAAGTTCAGAACGGGGAATATTTGGGTGAAGATGACATTGTTAGATATGAAGATGATTATTACCGCCATCAAAAAGAAGAAAAGTAAGTGAGCCTACTGGCTAGTTTGGGATTATTTGTCAGGGGTGAAAGTATTGTTTCTCATCTACTACTTATCAACAAACTGCTCGTACCCCGCTAGATTTAGCGGGTTTTTTTACTCTTAAAAAAATTCATTTGATTCAAAGTCAAGCAAAATTACTGTAGCCTTAGCTTGGTGTCGTTGATTAAGCTAAATGATTAACATTAGTAAAGCTGCTCAGGCAGAGGTTAGACGTCTACAATCAAGATGTAAAAATCCTCAGATGAAATTGAGGTTAGGTGTCAAAACAGGCGGATGTGCTGAGCTTTACTACACAGTTAACTTTGATCTAGAGAGCAATCCTGAAGATTATATTCAGGATTGTGATGGGATCGTCATAGTAGTCAACAACTTCAGCTTCCGATACATTGCCGAGCTAACTTTAGATTACTCGGAAGATTTGATGGGAGGGGGATTTCGCTTCCATAATCGACAAGCAACAGTAACCTGTAGTTGTGGTAACTCATTTAGTCTGCTCAAAGAGCAAACTACTTAAAAACTAATAACCATTACTAAATCATTGACACAAATCCTAAAATGTCGATATCATGGAATACTGTCGGTAGTTTAGATTTTGTCAGGCAGTTGTACAATCCGTAACTCATGCCCACTATTCAGCAGCTTATTCGTAGCGAACGTGCTAAAGCCAAAAAGAAAACCAAGTCACCTGCACTGAAAAGATGTCCGCAGCGTCGTGGTGTTTGCACTCGAGTGTACACAACAACGCCAAAGAAGCCTAACTCGGCCCTGCGAAAAGTGGCAAGAGTGCGTTTGACTTCAGGTTTTGAAGTCACAGCCTACATTCCCGGTATTGGTCACAACTTGCAGGAACACTCCGTGGTAATGATCCGTGGAGGTCGTGTTAAGGACTTACCCGGAGTTAGATACCACATTATTAGGGGAACACTAGATACTGCCGGTGTTAAAGATCGGAGTCAAAGTCGTTCTAAGTATGGGACAAAGCGTCCCAAGAAGTAGGGTTTAGAGGTCTGAGTAGGACTGGCAATTAAAAAAAGTCAACCTTACTAACTCTTTGAGAGCAAAAAATAGGTTTGGCTCCAAACCGTCTATCGAAAAGTATCGGTGGTCAAAACCGTCCGATGTGCTATTTTTTGTGGAGATGCAAAAGCATCAGCCTAATAAGACTTAGGATTAACTCCTCAAGTAGGCAAAAGGAAAGCCAAACCAGAAAAATGCTCATAACCTAATTAGCTAGTGGTATCTATATATCAATAAGCTGGGTAACCAATCTAGCTACAATTAATTTTGCAGATATCTAGAGTTTTTCTTTAAAGCATACTTATGTCTCGTCGCGCAGTTATTAAGAAGCGTCCGGTTCCCCCTGATCCCGTCTACAACAGTCGTCTGATCAGCATGATGGTGCGGCGCATTATGCACCATGGCAAGAAATCTGTAGCTTTTAGGATTATTTACGGAGCAATGAAAACTATAGAGGAGCGAACTGGAGGCGATCCTCTAGAAGTATTTGAACAAGCTGTGCGGAATGTTACTCCTCTAGTAGAGGTAAAAGCTCGCCGTGTTGGTGGTGCTACCTATCAAGTGCCAATGGAAGTAAGATCTGACCGGGGAACAACTCTAGCTCTGCGCTGGCTTATACAATTTTCCCGACAACGTTCTGGTAGAACAATGGCAAGCAAGCTGGCCAATGAGCTGATGGATGCCGCCAACGAAACAGGGAATGCGATTCGCAAGCGAGAAGAGACTCATCGGATGGCAGAGGCAAATAAAGCTTTTGCTCACTATCGATACTAGAGACTAGACTTTTAGATAAGTTTAGAGCCGGTAAAGAGATAAGATAGAGGCTTCCTAACGTGTGTTTTCGAACTTACGTTAAGAGGCGAGACCTATTGACCGCTAAGGCTAGTAAATAGTGTCCTCAATAAAGCTCTGTGTCAGCAAATACCGAAAAACTTAAACAAAGTATAGAATTGTAAACAGACAGTAAAGTGTAAAAACGGTGGCAACAGAGGAAGGAGGTAGCTGTGGCACGCACAATCCCGCTTGAGAAAGTACGCAATATCGGGATTGCAGCCCATATTGACGCGGGTAAAACGACAACAACAGAAAGAATTCTGTTTTACTCGGGAATTGTTCACAAAATCGGTGAAGTTCACGATGGTACAGCAGTAACTGACTGGATGGAGCAAGAGCGGGAGAGGGGAATAACCATTACCGCCGCTGCCATTAGTACTAGCTGGAGAGATCATCGGGTCAATATCATTGATACGCCAGGTCACGTTGACTTCACGATTGAAGTCGAACGTTCCATGAGGGTACTCGACGGTGTGATCGCTGTTTTCTGCTCAGTGGGAGGCGTTCAGCCTCAATCTGAGACAGTTTGGCGGCAAGCAGATCGCTATCGGGTTCCTAGGATTGCGTTCGTGAATAAGATGGATCGTACTGGCGCAAATTTCTTCAAGGTGTACGATCAACTTAAGGATCGCCTAAGGTCTAATGCTGTTCCCATCCAAATTCCCATCGGCTCTGAAAGTAATTTCCAAGGAATTGTTGACTTGGTGAGGATGCGAGCCAAGGTATACAGCAATGACCTGGGTACAGATATTGAAGAGACAGAAATCCCAGAAGAAGTCAAGGAGAAAGCGCAAGAGTTTCGTGCCAAGCTAGTAGAGTCTGTTGCCGAAACCGACGAATCTTTGATTGAAAAATACCTCGAAGGCGAGGAGCTTACTGAAGAAGAAATTCGTAATGCTCTACGCAAGGGAACAATTGAAGGGACTATTGTTCCTGTTCTCTGCGGCTCAGCCTTTAAGAACAAAGGCGTACAGTTGCTCCTAGATGGCGTTGTTGATTACCTACCTGCTCCTATTGATGTTCCCGCAATTCAAGGAACATTGCCGGATGGCACGGTTGCAGCAAGAGTGGCAGACGATGATGCCCCCTTGTCTGCTCTTGCCTTCAAAATTATGGCAGATCCCTACGGTCGTCTAACCTTCCTGAGAGTTTACTCTGGAGTGCTGAGCAAGGGTAGTTATATTCTCAACTCGACTAAAGACCAAAAGGAAAGGATTTCACGCCTGATCATTTTGAAGTCGAATGAGCGAATTGAGGTAGATCAGCTGCGAGCTGGTGACTTGGGGGCTGCTATTGGCTTGAAGCAAACCATAACGGGAGATACTGTCTGCGACGAAGACAACCCAATTATTCTGGAATCTCTCTACATTCCAGAACCGGTGATCTCAGTAGCCGTTGAACCGAAGACTAAGCAGGATATGGAGAAGCTCTCCAAAGCTCTCCAATCTCTATCTGAGGAAGATCCTACTTTCCGGGTAAGCATAGATCACGAAACAAACCAAACTGTAATTGCTGGGATGGGTGAGCTACACCTAGAAATTCTGGTAGATAGAATGCTACGGGAATTCAAGGTAGAAGCTAATGTCGGTGCACCGCAAGTAGCCTATCGCGAAACAATTCGTAAGTCAGTCCAAGCAGAAGGTAAATTCATTCGCCAGAGTGGTGGTAAAGGTCAATACGGTCACGTCGTTATTGAATTAGAGCCAGGAGACACTGGTAGCGGCTTTGAATTTGTATCCAAGATTGTCGGCGGCTCAATACCAAGAGAGTTTATCTCTCCGGCTGAGCAAGGCATGAAAGAGGCCTGTGAATCTGGTATCCTTGCTGGTTATCCCGTTATTGACCTGAAAGCAACCTTGGTCGATGGCTCTTACCACGATGTAGACTCCTCAGAAATGGCATTTAAGATTGCTGGGTCAATGGCAGTCAGAAATGCTGTAATGAAGGCTGCGCCAGTTATCTTGGAGCCTATGATGAAAGTTGAGGTCGAAGTTCCAGAGAACTTCCTAGGAGATGTTATGGGCGACCTCAATTCCCGTCGTGGTCAGATCGAAGGCATGGGTACAGAGGAAAGCATTGCGAAAGTAACTGCTAAAGTTCCACTAGCAGAGATGTTTGGCTATGCTACGGATATTCGTTCTAAGACCCAAGGTCGGGGGATCTTCTCAATGGAGTTTAGTAGCTATGAAGAAGTACCTCGCAATGTGGCTGAAGCCATTATTGCCAAGAGCAAAGGGAACGCATAAATAGGAAAAGGAACACTTAATTAATGGCACGCGCAAAGTTTGAAAGGAATAAACCCCACGTTAATATCGGCACAATTGGTCACGTAGACCACGGCAAAACTACCCTTACCGCTGCTATAACGATGACGCTGGCAGCACTAGGTCAAGCGACAGCACGTAACTACGCCGATATTGATGCGGCACCAGAAGAGAGAGACCGGGGCATTACAATCAATACTGCCCACGTTGAGTACGAAACAGAAAACCGTCACTATGCTCACGTAGACTGCCCTGGACACGCTGACTACGTGAAAAACATGATTACAGGTGCCGCTCAAATGGATGGTGCCATTCTGGTTGTGTCGGCAGCTGACGGTCCGATGCCTCAAACTAGAGAACACATCCTACTAGCTAAGCAAGTCGGCGTTCCTAACCTAGTAGTCTTCCTGAACAAGCAAGACCAGGTAGATGACGAAGAACTGCTCGAGTTGGTAGAACTTGAAGTTCGAGAACTTCTCAGCAGTTACGATTTTGACGGTGATAATATCCCCATCGTTGCTGGTTCAGCCTTGAAGGCAGTAGATCTACTGACTACCAACCCTAAGACTGCTAAGGGTGAGAGTGAATGGGTAGACAAAATCTATGCATTAATGGATGAGGTTGATGCTTTCATCCCAACGCCAGAGCGGGATGTTGATAAGCCATTCTTAATGGCGGTAGAAGATGTCTTCACCATTACAGGTCGTGGTACCGTTGCCACTGGTCGGATTGAGCGGGGCAAAGTCAAAATCGGTGACGAAGTTGAGTTAGTCGGTCTAAGAGACACTCGTAAAACAACAGTCACTGGCATCGAGATGTTCAAGAAAAGTCTCGATGAAGGAATGGCTGGGGATAACGCAGGTATCCTGTTACGAGGTCTGCAGAAGACTGATGTTGAGCGTGGTATGGTAATCGCTAAACCTGGCTCAATTACTCCTCATACTGAGTTTGAGTCCGAGGTTTACGTTTTGAAAAAGGAAGAGGGTGGACGTCACACCCCCTTCTTCTCTGGCTATCGTCCTCAATTCTACGTTCGCACCACAGATGTGACAGGTACGATTGATGCCTTCACGGCTGACGATGGCTCAACAGCAGAGATGGTGATGCCAGGTGATCGAATCAAGATGACGGTAACGCTAATCAACCCCATTGCTATCGAGCAGGGAATGCGCTTTGCTATTCGTGAAGGTGGTAGAACTATTGGTGCTGGCGTTGTTTCTAAGATAGTGAAGTAGCCCTGCTGCAATTCAAATAGGAGCAGAAGAGTATAAATCCTTTTCTGCTCCTTACTTATCTCTTATTTACCTAATTTGGTAAGAAGGCTATGTTGGTAACTGCGTTGGCTCAAGGACGCAATGCATTTCAAAACTAATTAGCAGTAAGCGTTATGGTATTTGCATAAAGCGCGACTTCGGAAGTGATTTTATTACTGCATGGTTATAAGGCGGAGATTGAAAACAATTGACTCACGCCTTTGAAAACTGGAAATATTCTTCTCAGAACCTGGACAACTAAAAAATGGCAACGATTCAGCAGCAAAAAATTCGTATTCGTCTTAAAGCCTTTGACAGGCGACTTCTTGACACTTCTTGTGAGAAGATTGTGGATACAGCTAACCGTACAAATGCCACCGCAATTGGCCCAATTCCTTTGCCGACAAGGCGTCGTATTTATTGCGTCTTGCGCTCTCCACACGTTGATAAAGACTCGCGTGAGCATTTTGAAACACGTACCCATAGGCGCATAATCGACATTTATCAGCCTTCTTCTAAAACTATTGATGCTTTAATGAAGCTGGATTTGCCAGCAGGTGTTGATATTGAAGTGAAGCTTTAAGACAATGCTGTAGATTGTCTTAATGAGAAACCTACAACCTGTGGTCTAGCATCAGATTAAACTTATACACTGCTTTGATCACGGGTCTTTGAAATCTATTCTCTTCCTGTTAGTCTTTAGTATCCTTAGGCTTTGCTAAGCTTCTTCTGCTCAGGCTCTTAGCTAGTTTGGCGGATTAGTATTAGTTTTCTAACAGCTTCTCCTACTCCAAGTCCTGGGAAAAATCCGTTAAAGTAGGTAAAGAAGCGCAGTTACCGTTTTCACCTAAGGTCCAATGGCATCCTCTTCCTCTATAGCTGTTAGAGAAATCCCTTTGTTTCCACTACCTGAAGTGGTTCTCTTCCCAGGGCGTCCTCTACCCCTATACATCTTTGAATTTCGCTATCGAATCATGATCAATACAATCCTTGATAGCGATCGCAGGTTTGGGGTATTGATGTGGGACCCTGTTCAAGGTCAACCAGCTACTGTTGGCTGCTGTGCTGAAGTTATTCATTTCCAGCGCCTCCCGGATGACCGGATGAAAATATTAACCTTAGGGCAGCAAAGATTTCGTGTCTTAGAGTACGTCCGAGAAAAGCCCTATCGCGTCGGGTTAGTTGAATGGATTGAGGATCAGTCCTCGGAGAAAGACCTAAAGGCAATGGCTGGGTCAGTCGAAGAGTTGCTAAGGCAAGTCGTTCATCTTTCTGCCAAGTTAACCAACCAAAATATAGAACTACCGGAAGATCTTCCTGACTTGCCAGTTGAACTGTCTTACTGGGTTGCTAGCAATCTTCATGGCGTTGCATTAGAGCAACAAGCGCTGTTAGAGATGCAAGATACGGCAAACCGTCTAGAACGTGAAGCAGAAATACTCATATCAACTCGCAATCATTTAGCCGCACGCACAGCTCTCAAGGATGTCCTTGAGTAATTTGCTCTGTAAAGTTAAGGTTCTTTAGTCAGACTTTAAACCGAATAAAAATCTGGAGACTCCTTTAATTGCTTCTCCAGATTTATAATATTTAATCATCGGAACAAGTTGGTGATTCAACAGCTAAAACACTATAGCTACCAAAGATTTTGAGAATTTCTGTGTGAGCAGCTAAATCTGAGAGAGCAGCTTGAACATATGCGAAAGAGGCACCTGCTTCTAAATCAATGAAAAATAAATACTCACCCAAAGATCGCTTAGTGGGACGCGACTCAATACGGCTGAGGTTAATTCCTCTATTTGCGAACACTTGCAGAGGTTTAACTAAAGCCCCAGGTACATTGGCAGGAGTACTAAAAGCCAAAGAGGTATGACTACCGCCTTGAGAAGCCTGCTTTCCTAGTACCCAGAAACGGGTGCAGTTGTCAGGATAGTCATTAATGGAAGAAGCTAGTACTGGTAATCTATAAATCTTTGCTGCTCTCTGAGAAGCTATGGCCCCTGCTGTATAGTCTTCGTCTAAAAACTTAAGTGCTTCTGTTGTTGAGTTAGTTGGCACTAACTGTACTGAGGGCAGACATTTTTCCAACCACTTTTGGCATTGGGCTAAAGCTTGGGGGTGGGAATAAACAGTTCTAATCAAATCCAAGCTCGAAGCTCGTGATAACAGAGTATGTCTTACCGGCAAGACCAAAGCCTGTTGGATTTGTATGCTATCTAATTGCCACATCATATCTAGAGTGATAGCAACACTGCCTTCAATGGAATTTTCTACTGGGACAACGGCTAGCTCAGCCTGTCCTTGTGCGACTGACTGTAGGGTTTGAGAAATGCTCGGATAAGGACAAAATAGAGATTTATCAGCAGTTTCTTTGGGGAGAGTATTAATGTAGGCCAGAGCAGCAGCTTCTGTATAAGTACCAGGTGGACCAAGATAGGCAATGGATGCTGACATACAGTAAACTCAACTAAGTAAACATTTTTTTAAGATTTCTAGGCAATGGAGGTACTAAGCCACCATCTATCTTGGGAAATAAACTTACTGGTTTATTCGTAACTCCCTGACCGCGTTCCTAAGACAGAATACGGATGGGCAGTTTGTTTAAAATATGTAAACTTTAGTAAATTCTAACGGTGAAGCCTACTTGCTTACTATACAACCTCTCATGAACAGTCAGTTTTTTGCATCCCAATCCCTTGAAATTACTGTACCGCAGCAGCCAGTCCTCATAAAGCATTATTTACGTCAACCTCAACGCCTAGTACATGCAATTGCTGATCGACAACTAATTACGCAACTGAGCGAAGAACATTTTCGACTGAAGATGCGCCAGTTAAATTTTATGTCTTTGAATTTTCAGCCTACGGTAGATTTGAAAGTATGGGCAGACTCTGACGGCAATGTTAATCTAACATCGGTAGGCTGTGAAATTAGAGGACTTGACTATATAAATCAACGCTTTACCCTTGAGCTCAAGGGGAAACTTTCTCCTTACCAACATCAAGGAGTGACTATGCTCAAAGGGAGAGCAGATTTAAAGGTCAACGTTGATATCCCCTTTCCCATCTCCCTTACCCCCAAAGCAATTTTAGAAACTACAGGTAATAGCTTACTCAAAAGTGTTTTGGTAAGGATTAAACAGAAATTAATGCACCAACTTTTAGTAGATTATTGCCAATGGGCTAGCAAGAACTCACAGACTAACTCTCGAATTAAACCTGAGAGGGTTAAAAGTTTACAAGCTGAAATTTGATTTTCCCATCTAGGAAATTTCTAGTCTCAAGTCACAGACTACTCGGATAGCGCAACCCTACTTGACAGGGACTGAAAGACATTCTGTGTTGGCGAGTCGCCCCTAGTTTTTGCAAAGACAATCGATGCTTTTGTGTTGCGTAACCCTTATTAGCTGCCAAATCATAATCTGGATACTTGGCAGCTAAACGAATCAATAAATCATCACGCCACACTTTAGCAACAATACTAGCAGCACCAATTTCGAGCGATCGCTCATCTCCTTTAACCATCGTTTTTTGAGGAATAGGCAAGTTAGGTACAAACTGCTTACCATCGATCAAACACAAATCTGGCTCGATCCTCAGCTTGAGAATGGCTCTTTTCATCGCTAGTAGAGAGGCTTGCAGGATATTGATCTGGTCTATTTCCGAACTGGTAGAGTAGCCAATTCTCCAATCTATCGCCAATTTTTGAATCTCACGAGTAAGCTTTTGACGTTGAAGAGGAGATAAACGTTTGCTGTCTTTAACACCAGCAAGGGCAAGTTGCGGCAAAGCTGATACTGGTAAAATTACCGCTGCCGCAACTACAGGTCCAAATAAAGCACCTCGCCCTACTTCATCAACGCCAGCTACCAGTCTTTCAATGCCGGCTTGCCCTTGCAACTCACAGGACTCTATCTTACTGTGAGAGTTTTGCCTACCCAAACGCGTTAACCTTACTTTTTACCATTTTATGGTTCAAACCAAATATTAAGCGGAAAATAACAGAACATCTCCACCTCTGCGCTTGTTATTCTCTAAGGCAGTCTTAGCTGTCGAGTGCCGAAGATCGGCGGCGACGGCGACGAACTAGAGAACGACTATTTTCTAATTCACTACTGTTCTCTGTCGGCGCTTCTGTAGATGCCTCAGCTGAAGATTTCACCAGAACCTTTTCAGGAGTTTCCCTATCTTCTGAAATCTGAAGTAATGATGGCATTTCCTGAGAAAAATCAGACTCTTCTCGAAGATCGTTATAGTCTTCTGTTTGATCTGTTTCTCCAGGAAGAACGACAGAAACGGCTACTGATCGAAAATTTTTGATTTCCTGATTTAACTTTATAAGAGGGGAAATTCCCATCAAGGCATAAACATCTTGTTCCTCCGGAGTCATCTCTACTACAACTTTTTCCTGGGGCTGTAACTCCCCAACAGATTTGACTAATTCAGCTCTAACAACTCGTTCTGTTGAATCCGACTCTTGGGCATCTGTCATTAACTCCGATGATCTTTGGGGCAAAAGAGTCGGTCGAGGAAGCACCTTCGTTGTTGATTCTTCCTTAGGAACTGGCTCATCTACACGACGGCGTCGGCGTCGGCGACTATTATTTAGTCCTTGCTCTTGATAGCTAGGATGGTTTAAAAACTCCAGTTCTTCAGAATCATTGGCAAGGGGCAAATCCTGCACTTCAGGAACGTCTGTTGTCCGAGATTCCTTTAACGTAACCGGAGTAGTAGAATGCTCCACTAACTCTTTACCCTGCTGTTCAGACTCACCAGGAAGAAGCACTAAATGCCCTAAACCACCACAACTAGGACAGGTTTCACCAAATAACTCATATATATTTTGTCCTTGGCGTTTGCGGGTCAGTTCCACCAAACCTAGTTCCGAAAGCTGAGCAATTTGTGGTCTAGCTTTATCTGCTTTCAAAGCTTTATTGAAGTGTTCTAATACCTGTAATTGATCTCGCCGTAAGTCCATATCGATGAAATCAACTACTATCACTCCGGCGATGTTACGCAAACGAAGCTGACGAGCAATTTCCGTTGCTGCTTCGCAGTTCGTCCAGAGGACAGTTTCCCGTGCTGTTGCTGAGCGGGTAAAGGAACCTGAGTTAACATCAATTACTGTTAGTGCTTCTGTTGGCTCAATGATGATGTAACCGCCAGAAGGCAAATCTACTCTCGGTTTTAGGGCTTCTCTAATTGCTGCATTGACGCGGAAGTAATCGAGAATAGGCAGGCGGTCGCGGTGATGGTCAATTAAGACTCCCTCCGGTGAACGACCTCCACTCCAGTTGAGCAAATGCTGCTTGACCCGCTTCATCCCTGTGTGGGAGTCCGCTACAATCCGATTCACTTCCGCTGTGTACATGTCTCGGAGAACACGCTGAATAAAATCATCATCACGGTTGAGGAGAGCAGGTGCCCTAGTGGAGTTAGCTTCCTGTTGGATAGCCTCCCATTGTTTTTGTAGCACCTCCAAATCTTCGATAACCGCTTCTTCTGCTTTGCCTTCAGCTTCTGTTCTTACCAGTAAGCCCATACCGGCAGGTTTTATCAATACTGCTAGCGCTCTTAGGCGGTTGCGTTCACTATCGCTCTTAATTCTCCTTGACAAATTGACACCTTTACCGTAGGGCATCATTACTAAGTAGCGACCTGGTAGGCTAACATTGCCAGTTAGCCGAGGACCTTTATTACCCGTTGGCTCCTTCATTACTTGTACCAAAACCTTCTGCTGCGGTGCTAGCAGTTCAGTGATGGCACCCGCTCGACGTTTCAATCGCAAAGGACCCAAGTCGGTAACATGAATAAAACCATTGCGTTCGGGATCTCCAATATTGACAAAAGCAGCATCTATCCCAGGTAGAACATTTTCTACAACGCCCAAATATATGTCACCAACTTGATGGTTACCAGTGGCAACTACAAGTTCTTGAATTTGATCTTCCCAAAATACGGCAGCAAGCCTATGTTGCTCCGCAATAATAATTTGCTTTGGCATTCAATTTCCTCAAAACTTGGTAGCACACCTGGACAATGAGGCTCTTTGTCCCTCTCGATGAAGGCTACCCTAAATAACTTTAACTTTGTCTTCAAAAATCCCGGTTTCACCCGCGCAAAAATTGAACCCTTCTTGACCTCGGAGCGACTTTTTAAATTTGACTCTCCTAGGACAACTACTCTCCAATGCTGTTTGTAGCCAACGCGGTTCCCTTTTAACGAGGGTAAACCCTAGAGTTCTTAACGCGTGAGTAGAAAGTCTCGAAGAGTTAACTCAGTTGCTTTTATTAGCATCTATCGCTATTTTACACGGGTCAAACCCTATGTAACTGCTATTGGCAACTACTTATTATGATGACATATCATACCGCAACCTCACCTAATTTTAGCAATAAAGCCTAACTCTTTACATTCGATAGAAACTGCTGCTCTGAATCTACTGTCAATTCCTTTGAACTCTTTGATTACTTAATGTCCTTGATTGGCGTAGAGACTTAATAGTCGCGATTGCATGTTGTGCTACCTGCCCAATTTCATCGGCTGTGTTAAAACGCCCGATGCCAAATCTCACTGATGCATGGGCTAATAGTTCTGAATGACCGAGTGCCAAAAGAACATGGGAGGGAGAAACATCTGTAGATGAGCAGGCTGAGCCAGAAGACACGGCAGCCATTGGCTGTAACCCTAGCAAAAGGGCTGAACCATCGACACCCTCCACTGTGATATTAAGGTTACCTGGCAGCCTTTGAGTAGAATGACCATTGAGATGAATAGCCTCTAGCCGACTTAGTGCCTGCCAAAGACTCTCTCGCAACTTCAGAAGACGTTGAAACTCTGACTCCTGTTCCTCTAAAGCTAATTCTACTGCCTGAGCAAATCCTACTATTTGGGGAGTACAAAGAGTACCAGAACGCATCCCTCTTTCCTGCCCTCCTCCTTGTATCTGAGGTGCTAGCCTCACTCTGGGATTACGCCGTCGGACATAAAGTGCCCCAATACCCTTAGGGCCATAAACCTTGTGAGCAGTCAGTGACATCAGGTCAATTTTCATTGCCTGTACATCTAGAGGTATTTTGCCAACTGCTTGAGCAGCATCGCTATGAAATAGTACTTGGTGCTGGTGGCATATCTCCCCGATTTCACTCAAAGGTTGTAAAACACCAATTTCATTATTTGCAGCCATCACCGATACCAAAATCGTATCGGGACGAATGGCTTTTTCCAGTTGATTCAGGTCCAGTAAACCGTCTGGCTGAACTGGTAGGAAAGTTACCTCAAAGCCCAATGTCTGTAAGTAACGGCAGGGGTCAAGTACGGCCCGGTGTTCTGTCTTGATTGTAATTAGGTGACGCCCTTTGCTCAAATAAGCCTCTGCAACACCCTTTATTGCCAAGTTATTGGCTTCAGTTGCACCACTGCTAAAAACAATTTCCTCAGGCGTGGCATTAATAGCATCTGCCAGCGTCTTTCTTGCTTGCTTAACAGCAGCTTCAGCTTCCCAACCGTAAGCATGACCAATGCTAGAGGGATTACCAAAACGTTCACGGAAATAGGGCAGCATAGACTCTAACACCCGTTCATCAAGGGGCGTTGTGGCGTGACAGTCTAGGTAGATAGGACGAATTGACATTGCTTATTAATGTTACTTAACTCACTTTTGAGCAGTATTCAAAGCTTTAGATAGTTGATTGAGATCTTTTGCATAAACCTCGTTGACCTAATTTCTCAGCAAAAACAGGTCGTATGGTCTACTGTATTTGCCAAATTTTAATTACATCGGAGCGACTACCACTAACAATTTTTTTGCCATCAGGGCTGATTGCTACCGCCATAACTGCTTGGAGATGACCAGTAAACGTTTTAACTTTTCTTCCAGTTATCCCATCCCAAACTTTAACAGTCTTATCATTACCGCCACTAACGAGTATTTTTCCATTTCTGCTCATCACAACCGATGTTACGCCCCCAGCATGACCAGCTAGAGTAGAAATTTCTTTGCCTGTCTCTAGGTTCCACAGCTTAATCTTCTCGTCTATACTACCGCTGACAAGGGTTTTACCGTTAGGGCTGATGGCTACAGAAGTAATACTGCCAGCATGACCCTTAAGCATTCTCTCCGTTCCTACCTGAATGCTGCCATCAGCACATCCACTCACAACCGTTTGTCCATTAGGACTGATAGCAAGAGCATAAACCCAGTCTGAGGGAGTCGTCAGGGTATTAAGTAGTTCGCCACTTTTCAAGTTCCAAACTTTTATACTTGTGTCCTTACTTCCACTGAGAACGGTTTTTCCGTCAGGACTAATTGCTACAGCATAGACTCGGTCAGAATGACCTGACAGGGTGTGAATGAGCTTACCACTGTCTAGATGCCACACCTTGAGAGTTTGATCGAAACTGCCACTAACAATAAATTGATTATCTGGGCTAATAGCAACAGAGTACACCCAATCCAAGTGATTGCTAAGAATAGACTTTTGTTGACCACTAATTAAATCCCAGACTCGAATCGTTCTATCTGCGCCAGCACTGACTAAGGTCTGACCATCGCCTGTTATGGCTACAGAGTAGACAGAGGCTTGATGTCCGGCGAGAAAAATGCCTAGGTTTTTGTCTAATTCCATCAACACCTTACTCTAAAGAGCAAAATCTCCTAAACTCAAACAGGCTAATTTTTACGGCTAGGAAACTTAGGGGATAGCCTACCTGAGCAAGAAAACATCAATGGGAGAAGTATGGTCTTACACTCACAAAGTTCGGCAATTGCCCTTGGTAGTAATCTTGGTGACTCCCTTTCCATTTTAGAAGAAGCCATCAAAATACTAGCCCAAACCTCTGGCATTACTCTCAAAACTCATTCAAGCTGGTATAAAACTGCGCCGGTAGGACCACCCCAACCCGATTATCTTAATGGCTGTGCTTTACTCGAAGTTAGGCTTACCCCTCAAGAACTTTTAGAGACTCTACTAAAAATTGAAAAGCAGTTTGGGCGAGTGCGCACAGAGCGTTGGGGTCCACGTACTCTTGATTTAGACATACTCTCATTTGATGATTTAATCCTGGATACTCCTACGCTACAAATTCCTCACCCACACATAAGAGAGAGAGCTTTTGTCTTGGTTCCCTTAGCTGAAATTGCTCCAAATTGGGTAGATCCGGTTACAGGTCTAGCGATCGCCGAATTAATTCAAAGGTTAGACTGTTCTGGGGTCAATCTGTTATAGATATTCGACATCATATAACCAAACAGCGATTTTCTTATGGGACAAGCTTCAGAACCTCCACAAATAATTAAGCAACGTTTGTTTTACCAAGGCAGAAGATTTAATTTTGAAGTTAATCAGCTACGTCTTCCTAATCAAGTAGAGGGAGATTGGGAGTGTATTCGTCATCCCGGCGGAGCTTTGGCAGTACCAGTAACACCTGAGGGTAAACTAGTGCTAGTACGACAATATCGCTTTGCACTTCAAGGACGTATTTTAGAATTTCCGGCGGGAACGATAGAACCATCAGAGAATCCGGCTGAAACAATCAAGCGAGAAATAGAAGAAGAAACCGGCTACCGCGCCCATAAATGGCGAGAATTAGGAAAATTTGCCCTTGCTCCTGGTTATTCTGATGAATACATCTATGCCTTTCTGGCTGAAGACCTAGAAAAGTTAGAAACTCCCCCCGAACAAGATATAGATGAAGATATGGAAAACGTTTTGATGACTCTAGAGGAAGTAGAGCAAGGCATCCATTCTGGTGAAATATTTGATTCTAGAGTTATTTGTAGTTTTTTCTTAGCTCGACCTTTCTTGAAATAATTTAGCTACTATTTAATTATTTATCGATGTCCGAGCTGATTCTCTTCTGGCACCGTCGTGATTTGCGTATTTCAGACAATATAGGACTAGCTGCTGCTTACCAGCAAAGTCCTAAAGTTATCGGTGTTTTCTGTCTCGATCCTAAGATACTCAAGCAAGATGACATTGCTCCGGCGAGAGTCACTTACATGATTGGCTGCTTGCAAGATTTACAGGAATGCTATCGCCAAGCTGGTAGTGAATTATTAATCCTCCATGACAAACCCTCTCAAGCGCTACCCATACTAGCAGATGCTCTCAAGGCTAAGGCTGTTTTCTGGAATTGGGATGTTGAACCCTATTCTCAGCAACGTGACCAACAAGTCAGAGAGGCTTTAAAGGAAAAAGGGATTGCGGTTCAAAATAACTGGGATCAACTACTACATGCACCAGGAGAAATCCGCACGAATGCTGGTGATCCTTATAAAGTTTATACTCCTTTTTGGAAAAACTGGAGAGAGCAAGCCAAAGCTAAACCAGCTCAAACCCTCAAAAATGCCGAATCACTGACCGAACAAGAGCAAGAAACTGCTTCATCTGTTGGTGCTATCAATTTGCCCTCTGCTCAAGATTTGGGATACAACTGGGAGGCAGAATTGCTAGTAGCGCCAGGAGAAAAAGCTGCCCAGGAAAAACTAGAAGAATTTTGCGATCGCTCTCTGGGTGAATATCAAGAGCAGCGTAATTTTCCTAGCATTGATGGAACCTCTAAGCTAAGCGCTGCCCTTAAATTTGGTGCTATCGGTATCCGCACCGTTTGGCAAGCAACGGAGAGTGCTTACAATCAGAGTCGCAGTGATGAAACCCGCAACAACATCCAAACTTGGCAGCAGGAATTGGCATGGCGAGAATTTTATCAGCACGCCATGTATTTTTTCCCAGAACTAGCAGTTGGTCCCTACCGTGAAACCTTCAAAGACTTTCCCTGGGAAAATAACCCCGTGCTTTTCCAGGCTTGGTGTGAGGGTAAAACTGGCTATCCCATCGTTGATGCTGCCATGGGTCAATTAAATGAAACAGGGTGGATGCACAACCGCTGTCGCATGATTGTCGCTAGTTTTCTGACCAAAGACTTGCTAATTAACTGGCAGTGGGGAGAGAAATATTTCATGCAGAAGTTATACGACGGAGATCTATCTGCTAATAATGGTGGCTGGCAGTGGAGTGCCTCTAGTGGTATGGACCCCAAGCCGTTGCGAATTTTTAATCCTGCCAGTCAAGCCCAAAAATTTGATTTTGAGGGAGAATACATTCGGCAATGGCTACCAGAAATAAGCTCTCTCGATACAGAGTATCTAATTACGGGCAAAATTCCTGAAGGCGATCGCGAAGCTTGTGGCTACCCGGCACCAATAGTTGACCACAAAAAACAGCAGAGAGAATTTAAACAGCGCTACCAACAGCAGAAGGGTTAATTATTGAGGATAATTAATTATTCGTTGCAGTTAGTGGTTATCAGCCTACGACAACTTAACAACAAACCAAAACTAAACTGTTAACTACTAACTACGTGGCATAATGTAGGGCATTTAGCAACAATTGCCATGTTTAAGAAAGTAGGAGGAGAACCTTGAAGGTTTTGGTCGTTGGTAACGGGGGACGTGAACATGCTCTTGCCTGGAAGCTACTGCAATCCCAACGCATCGAACAGGTGATATGTATTCCTGGTAACGGTGGTACAGCGACGATGGCACGCTGCCAGAATCTTTCTTTGCCAGTTGATGATTTTGAAGCAATTGCCCAATTTGCTCTGAAGAGTAACGTCTCATTAGTAGTAGTTGGACCGGAAGTTCCTCTTTCTCAAGGCATTACGGACTATTTACAAAGCAAAAATTTGACGGTCTTTGGCCCTAGTCAAGAGGGAGCAAAAATTGAGTCAAGTAAGTACTGGGCAAAGAGTTTGATGCTTTCTCAAGGTATTCCTACAGCCCAATTTGCCATTTTTACAGAACTCGAACCAGCAAAGGCTTATGTGCAAGAGCAAGGGGTACCAATTGTAGTTAAAGCAGATGGTTTAGCAGCTGGTAAAGGAGTTACGGTGGCTACAACTACCGAAGAGGCACTTGCAGCATTAAATTTTCTTTTCCAAGAGGGAACCAATACAGTAGTAATCGAAGAGTGTCTAACTGGTCAAGAAGTTTCTGTTTTAGCCATAACTGATGGTTTAACAGTTCGGCCTTTACTGCCTGCCGCTGACCACAAACAGATTGGGGAGGGGGACACAGGGGCAAATACTGGTGGAATGGGAGGATATGCTCCCACACCAGTTGTGACACCTAGCTTGATGACCAGAATCGAGCAAGAAATCCTTCAACCTACCGTGGCAATGCTGCAAAAGAGAGGCATCGACTACAGAGGTGTTCTCTACGCGGGATTGATGATTACCCCCGAAGGCGATCCAATAACTTTGGAGTTTAATTGTCGCTTCGGCGATCCAGAAACCCAAGCTATTCTACCTTTACTAGAGACTCCCCTGGAAGAACTGATGCTTGCCTGCACAGAGCAGCGACTGGAACAAATGCCGGAGATTCGTTGGAAGCAAGGTGCAGCTGCTTGCGTCATAGCTGCGGCTGAGGGTTATCCGGGTACTTACCAAAAAGGTCAGGTGATCACAGGTATTGAGGAAGCCGAGTCACTAGGAGCTAAGGTTTTTCAAGCAGGCACTCAACTAAAGCAGGACCAGTTATTAACAGATGGTGGTCGAGTCCTCTGTGCTACGGCAACTGGTGAAAGCATAGAAACCGCCATTAAAGCTGCATATACAGCAATTGAGTGTATAAAGTTTGAGGGAATTTACTACCGTAAAGACATCGGTCATCGCCTCTAAGCAATCGATAGCATAAAACAAGATAAGATGTATAGATGTATTTGACAGTGGGTTATATAGACTGACTGACTGAAAAAGAGGTAAAGACTAGCTTTTGAGTAAGCTCTCAAAGCTAAATTTGCTGCCTACCAAGAAAAGACAACCGTTTGGGGGACTGGTGTTAGATATTAGCAGTATCAATTATGTCTCTCGGCTAACTTCACAAATTCACCTAAACATTTAAAATCTTTAGATAGCGAATTAAAAGAGATTATCTTTTGATTTTGCTCCTAGAATTACAACTGTTTTTAGTTTCCTCCATTAACTTACTGATTGATTAACTAATTGTGGTAGACCAACCTTGCTGGCTTTGCTAAAAACTATTCGAGAAGTTATAGCACGTTGGTGGTCGGGGTTCACTATCCAGACCAGACTAATGGCTGCGGCAACGCTAGTCGTCTCATTGATTATGAGCGGCTTGACTTTCTGGTCAGTCAACACAATTCAACAAGATGCTAGGGTGAATGACACTCGCTTCGGTCGTGACCTGGGTCTTTTGTTGGCAGCCAATGTTGCTCCTCAGATTGCAGAAAATAATCTGGCAGAAGTCGCAAGATTTTCCCGTCGTTTTTATAGCAGTACATCTAGTGTGCGCTATATGCTTTACTCTGACGAAGACGGTCGCATTTTCTTCGGCATTCCCTTCTCAGAGTCAGAAGTGCATAACTCCCTGACTATCCAACGGCGGATTCAGCTACCTGAAAATTACGCGAGTCACTCAGAATTGCCCATGGTGCGTCAGCATAAGACGCCAGATGGAGAAGTGACAGACGTTTTTGTACCCCTAACCCACGAAGGCAAAAACCTAGGTGTACTTGCCATTGGCATTAACCCAAATCCCACCGTTGTGGCATCTTCCAATTTGACCCGGGACGTAACAATCGCGGTTTTCATCTCAATTTGGGTGATGGTAATTTTGGGTGCAGTATTTAATGCCCTCAATATCACTAAGCCCATTAAAGAATTACTCGTGGGCGTTAAAAATATTTCTACTGGAAATTTTAAGCAGCGAATTGATCTGCCCTTCAAAGGAGAACTAGGTGAACTAATTCTCAGCTTTAACGAGATGGCAGAAAGGCTAGAAAGTTATGAGGAGCAAAATATTGAGGAGCTGACGGCGGAGAAAGCTAAGCTGGAAACACTGGTTTCTACAATTGCTGATGGTGCGGTGCTAATTGATACCAGTTTGAAGGTAATGTTAGTGAACCCAACGGCGCGACGTATTTTTGGCTGGGAGGAAACAGAACTCGTTGGCGAAAATGTACTACACCACTTACCTTCAGAAGTAACGATAGAGCTAACACGACCGCTCTATAGAACTGCTGACCAAGAGAAAGTGAGTAGCGATCAAAGAGAATCAACGGGAGCAGAAGAGTTCCGAATTACTTTGACTGAACCTACCACTCGCACCGTCCGCATAATGCTGACTAGGGTTTTCGACCACTACCGCGAGAGCATCAAAGGAATTGCGATGACAGTGCAAGATATTACCCGTGAAGTCGAGCTTAACGAGGCAAAAAGCAATTTTATCAGTAATGTCTCCCACGAGCTGAGAACTCCTTTATTTAATATCAAAGGATTCATAGAAACCCTTCACGAGTATGGTGATGATCTCAGCGAAGATAAACGTCGTGAGTTTCTAGAAACTGCTAACAGTGAAACAGATCGACTTACTCGCTTAGTAAATGACGTTCTAGATCTATCTAGACTGGAATCTTCTTGTCGAATTTATCACCTAGAACCTCTAGAGATTTCTAGACCCATAGAGCAAACTCTACGAACTTACCAGCTGAACGCTCAAGATAAAGGTATTGAGTTGATGCAAGAGCTCGATCCAAATTTGCCTCCAGTTGTCGGTAATTACGATCTCTTGTTCCGAGTTTTTGACAACTTAGTTGGTAATTCCCTGAAATTTACCGAACCAGGGGGAAAAGTTGTTGTTCGTGCTTACCTGCTTGAACTCCATCTCAATCATCACGAGGCAACGCAACAAGTAAGGATTGAAGTGTCTGACACGGGAATTGGCATTGATGCAGAGGATCAAGCGGCAATTTTTGATCGATTTTTCCGTGTAGAAAACCGGGTTCACACCTTAGAAGGAACGGGATTGGGTCTTTCAATCGTTAGAAATATCGTTGAGGAGAGGCATCACTCCCGCGTACACTTGGTTAGTGAAGTTGGTGTTGGCACTACTTTCTGGTTTGACTTGGATGTGTACCAGGAAAAAACGCCAGTTGAGAAGCTGACTCAGGTAGATAGTGAAGCTACAACAGAAAACAGCTCAGCTGCCAGTGTAATTTAAGGTTCTGCCACCAAAGCGATCAGGAAACTGATGGTTAGTAGGAGCATTAAACCAAGCCAGACTGGATTTCTTTGGCACCAGAGCCTGATTTTCTCCGCTAAACTCCGACGAGGTGCATAAATCTGCTCAGCATTCACCTGAGGCTGATTAATATCGTTATAGAGAGTACACTCCAAAGCATAGGGACGTTGGGCAAAGGTGCAGGTGTCATCAGTGTGGTAGATACAGCTTTCGCACAAAGGAGTTTTTCCTACTGCTTGGTGTAAGGTAATTCCGGGATGACCGTAAGCCTTAAGAGTTGTGCCGCAATGGGGGCAGGTAACTACTTGGCTACTTACAGATTGGTGACAACGGGGACAATTGGGCATTATCTCAAATATCCAAATGTTAGCTACACATCACGACTCTGTTCCCATTACTCAGAGATCAGCTGAAACTTCTCGACTTTATACTCAGCTTCTTCAAGAATTTCAGTTACTCCAAATTCCTGGAGAAATAGCTGTTCCGTTTCTACTAGTCGCTCTCTGGGAATGGATTTCCACTGTTGACGGCTAGCCCAGCGAATGATCAGGATAACCTCTGTTGAATTTGCTGGATCTAGCCAGATCTCTTTTCCCATGAATCCTGGGTAGCTAGCAAGCATCGATGTCCAAATCTGGGCATCTACTTGAATGTACTTTTCTCGGTGTTCGGCAGGTACTCTAATCTTGAGCAACTCAATGACCATGTTAACTAATCGCTGCTTTAGTAACTAATCGCTGCTTTAGTTTAAAAGAGAAATCGTCAAAGTAATAAACTGATTCTATTGTGTCATGATCTGTATTTGGGCGAGAAAGTTGGCGGCAACCGCGGGTAACATATCACAAAATAGAGATGTAGGCTGGGAATTAATAAGACCTCCCATACCTTTGGGAAAATTATTTAGTCAGCTGCCAAGTAAGCGCTCAGTGACAGGAAAAGAGCATGGATAATACAGACTGGTTTAAGCAGCTATTGATGGTTGGTGTTGGTACAACTTCTGTGGTCGCAGAGAAACTGCGAGAAGTGAGTGATGAATGGGTCAAAGACGGCAAAATTAACCCAGAACAAGCCAAAGGGTTTGTTGATGATATGATGCATCAGATTAAGTCAGAGCAAGGAAACTTCGAGGCGCAGATGGAAAGACAGCTGCGTAATATGTTGCAGGATTTAGGGGTTCCTCGTCAGTCGGAAGTCGATGAGTTACGTGGTCGCATTGATCGACTAGAACGCCAGTTACGTGATCTTGAAAATAAGCTCTGGCGTTAAGGAATATTTATTCAGGAGGAGAGATTTTGAGAGAAATTTTAATTAGCTTTGGGGTAATGGTTGCCTGTACCCTAATCTTGGTGGTTGCTCAGCTTAGTACTTCGTCAAACTCAGCGATGGCAGATCAACTTACCAACACTCAAACTCAAGTAGTTAGTCAGAACCCAAGTAATAAATTAACTGGTGCCAAGACACAACTTATCGCAATGAACGATGAGACAAAAGCAGAACCAACTTCTGAGGATAATATTATCACAACCCCCTCGGGTCTGAAGTACATCGACATCGCAGAAGGGGACGGTGCAATGCCCCAAAAAGGCCAGACTGTAGTGGTACACTACACTGGCACTTTAGAAGATGGTAGCAAGTTTGATAGTTCCCGCGATCGCAACCGACCCTTTTCTTTCAAAATAGGTGTTGGACAGGTTATTAAAGGTTGGGATGAAGGTGTAGGTACGATGAAAGTAGGCGGACGCCGCAAGCTAATTATTCCCTCAGAATTGGGCTATGGTGCCCGTGGTGCTGGTGGGGTAATTCCTCCCAACGCTACCCTAATTTTTGACGTGGAACTGCTGAGAATTAGCTAAAAACAAATTTACCTAGTTTAACTTGGCTCAGGATGTTTTTAGCATCTCTGGGCTTTTTCCTAATCTTAATAAGTTGGTTTATTGGCTAAATTCAAAAACTTTGTTGTATCTGCTTTGAATAAAAGTTTAACTGTTCCTACTGGGCCGTTACGATGTTTAACAATGATTACTTCGGCAACATCTTGATCAGGAGAGTTCTCATTGTAGTAAGAATCACGATATAACATCATTACTAGATCAGCATCTTGCTCGATCGAACCTGACTCCCTCAAATCAGACATCATTGGTCGCTTGTTGGTACGGGTTTCTACACCTCTACTTAGCTGAGATAGAGCAATAATGGGAACATTTAGTTCACGACCCAATCCTTTAAGGGAGCGCGTGATTCGAGATAGTTCTTGCACTCGGTTTTCACTACCAGTGTTTTCCATTAGTTGTAGGTAATCGATTAAAACTAATCCCAACTTGCCAGATTGTTCTGCTTGAAGACGCCGCACTTTTGAGCGAATTTGCATCACAGTCTGATTAGCAGTATCGTCGATGAAAATTGGTAATTCAGATAGGATGCCATTAGCACGACTCAAAGGTGCCCACTGATTTTGACTAATTCTACCACTGCGCAGATAGTTACTCTCAATACCAGCCTCACTCGCTAACAGACGCATAACTAACTGTTCCTTGGACATTTCCAAGCTAAAAATAGCGACAGGCAAGTGTTCGGAAATATTGCGTGCAACTCCCATCGCAAAACTGGTGTTGTGAACACAGATATCGTTAGCTACAAAGTTATGGGTTTCTGGAATTGTCAAGTCATAGACCTGTTTATAGCCAACAGGTTCAATAGAAACAATTTCATCCCAATAAATATCACTACTAGCTAAGCCTTGAGCCTGTGAGAAAGCTGTTGTTATTTTTAAAGGACAAGGTTTCTCTTGTAATAGGGTTGATTTCTTTAAATAAGAATTGGAGTAATTATTGATGGCAATCCCTAATGTCTGATACTGACTGCTTTCTCCTTTTTGTTGCTCATTTTGCTTGCTAATTCCTAAAAGATTAAGTTGATGGTTAATTGGATCTTGTTGTTTAGTAAGAGTTGCTTTTAGCGTGAAGATTGCTTTTTCTTTAGCTAAAATGCCAATTTCAGAGACAAAAGTATAGAGGGACTGGATATCACTAATACTAAGTTGCCAAGTTAATTGAGATTTATTTCTAGGCTGACAGGATTTTTGTTGAAGAGTGGCTATGATGCCAAAACGTAGTAGCAGATGTTGTAGTTGCCTAACTAGTATCTCACTATCTGTAACATAGCCTAGCTCGGCTTGCTCGTTCCGGACTACCTTAACCCAGCCATTAAGAGCAAAGAGGCGATTGATAAAGAGGGCAATGAGTGATCGCTCTAACTTAAAAATAATTGCAGGGATAGTTTTAAATTCAGTCTTTTTGTCCTTTTGACCTAATTCTTGTAGCCTCAGACAGTAGGAATTCTCACCACTGACCTTTGTCAATTCAGTTCTAGCTTGAGTAAAATCTTTCCTTATCAAGGGATGGACTTGATTGAATCGCGACGAACTGCTGCTTAAATGACTCTTACCTGTCAGGTATGCCAGAAGTTTTACCTCAGACTGGTGAATTATTTCATGACCAGAGACTTCTATCTTGCGAGGTACAGCGATTGGTTCACCGGGTTTCAGTTGCCAAAGTACTCTCCAACCTCTAGGAGTCAAATAAGGATGGCTAATTGTCGATTCAACATAACGCCCCAAACGGGTTGTGAGGCGAAAAACTGGTTTAACACCATCATCGACAAAGGCGACTGGTTCTGTCAGGCTGAACTTTCCGTCTTTGTTTAAGGTTAGTAATCTTGCTCGCTGTTGATGGTAAATCTCTTCAATCGTAGCAATGCTGCCATCTGCCAGAACAATCTGAGAAGATTTCTCAAGGCACTTTCCCATTGAGGGTCTACCAGCAATAATAATTAAGTCAGAACGCTGAAAACCGCCTGTTATCGCATCTAGGTCATAGAAATTTGAAGGAAGACCAGGTAGTGATGTATTTTGATGGCGAGCTTCTATCTCTTGGTAAGTGGAGATAAGAGTATCAGCAATTGGAACTAGACTTTGCTTGGAACTTGACTGGGTAAGACCAAAAACCTTTTGCTCAGCTTCGTCAAAGACAGTTTCTAATTCTCTAGACGTCTCGTAACCAAGTTCAACAATCTCATTTCCGGCTTGGATCAGCTTGCGACGCAAGTACTTGTCCATCACCAACGTTGCGTATCTGTCAATGTTGATGGCTGAAACAGTACGGTCAACTAATTGAGCTAACTTACTTTGACCCCCGACTTTCTCCAATAATTCATGATCATATAACCAGGTCGTAACGCTCATTAGATCGGTTGGTTGACCCTGGCTATGGAGTTTTAAAGCAGCTTTGTAGATTTGTTGATGGGCATTAATATAGAGAGCTTCTGGGGGAAGAAGATCTGCAACTCTACCAATTGCTTCTGGATCTAGTAAAATGCCTCCGAGAATAGACTCCTCGGCATCAACGTTTTGAGGCGGTATCGAGTTGCTAAAGGCTGAAAAATTAAGTTCGTGAACCATAGCCAAGGCTGTGATAAGAAGACAAGACTAGTGATGGAGGCTGAGTGACTTAAATAAAAGTACCACTCAACCCTATCCTTTAAATTGACAACAAGAGTCAACCCCAACTAACCTTACCTACTTGGTTGTATCTTTAACTAGTTAGGTGCAACATGAATCTCGATCATGGCTGTTACCTCTGGATGCAGCTTTACTTCTGCTTTGTAGAAGCCGAGCTTACTAATTTCCGGTAGAGTAATTCCCCGTCGATCTACTTCCTGGGATGTTGCTTCCTCAATGACTTGAGCTACTTCCTGGGCAGTAACAGTACCAAAGATTGCCTCATTCTCACCTACTTGCTTACGAATAGTAAAGCGACCAATCGTTTCTAGGGCAGTCTTACGAGCTTCTGCTTGCTTTTTAATTTCAATTAAACGCTGTCTCTCTTGCTCTCTGCGTCGCTCTACTTGTTTAAGAATACCAGTGGTGGCTCTAACTGCCATCCCTTTGGGTATTAGACAGTTACGAGCGTAGCCAGGAGCTACTTCGACTAGATCGCCGGTTTTTCCTAACTTGCTGACTTCTTGATTCAAAACTACTTGCACACGCTTTGCCATGGTCTTTTCTCTGGTATGGACTTTAGAAAGAGTAACAATTCCCTAGAACACTCCATACTAGGCAAATTTATATGTCTTTCGCAACTAGGTTTGAAGCTGAAGAGAAGCTGAAAGGATAAATTTTGTTACTTGGCTTCCCTGTCTCAAGTAATTTCTCTCTAAACCCTCCCCACTTAGTAAATCAGGACTTACACCCCCAGACAGGGTAGGCTAGAAAGTTGATTTTTCTTTCACGGCCTAAGTCCTATAAATTTATGCCTGCTTAGAATCTATCTTTCATACCCCTTAACCGTGCAAAAGTCTGAACTGGCTCAGTGGCTTTGACGGTTGATTGTAGTACCGGTTGATCCCAACGTAAGAAAGGATTTGTCGACTTTTCAATACCCAACTGGGAGGGTACCGTTGGCTCCTTGCGACGGCGGACTTGCTCAACTTCAGCTAAACGGGATTGTAAGTCTGGGTTGTCGCCATCTACAGTTAAAGCAAATTGCAGATTTTTTTGTGTATACTCATGAGCACACCATACCCTAGTTTGATCTGGTAAGGAGCGCAATTTGCTTAAAGAGTTGACCATTTGTGCTGGTGTTCCTTCAAATAGTCTGCCACAACCCCCAGCAAATAAGGTATCGCCACAGAACAGTTCACCAGTTTCGTCTGTCCCTGTGGGGGGGAAGTAATAAGCGATATGTCCCTTGGTGTGTCCAGGAACAAAGAGAACTTCTCCCAGGCGATCAGCAAAATTGACGCGATCGCCTTCCTTTAAGAACATCTGCTGTCCTGGAATTCTGCCCCGATCTTGCTCTCCTCCATAGACTTGGAGATTAGGAAAGCGTTGAATCAATTGCCGATTACCGCCTACGTGATCTAGATGGTGATGGGTATTGAAAATTGCTACCAACTTAGCATCTAGTTCCGCTAGAAAACGCAGCACAGGTTTAGCCTCTGCTGGATCAACTACTGCTGCAATTTCCTGATCAGGGTCATGGAGTACGAAAATATAATTATCCGACAGGGCGGGAAGTCGGTAGACTTGCATTCGACACTACCTCCTATGATAGTTTTCCATTAGACTTTTTCCCTGAATACCGAGTGACTAAAAAGTCTCTTAGCAGCTACATCTTGCACCATTTTCAACAAGGCTATTTAGGGTAAAGTGGACAAGACCTATAAAGCTCGAAAAGCTTACACCATCGTTAGCTGACTTTGCTTATCCTCAAGTTAATGACAATAGTGCAATTTATTGGTTAGTGGAAAAGACGAATCAATTGGCTAGGTTAACATCTTTGCTGGGAAATTACAGAAGATATATGTTCTTTGAAGAAGCTGAAATTTTAGTGCTTAATTCTTTCAATGTAATCCGATAGGAAGGTAATTCATATTTACTTATGGCATCCATACCTCAGCGTCAATCTAATCTCGATATTCACTCCATGGTAGAGCAAATACTTTCTACAGGCCAATTGAACCGTCAAGAGTACCTTCAGATGACGACGGCTATTCTCTCTGACTATAATGTTAGCGATGAGGAACGTTGCCTGATTAACCGTATATTTGACGAGACTCAGATCGGTCGAGTAAAGATAGTTGACTAAGGTAGATACTCAAAGTTGTCTGATCACAGGCTCAAGTTCAGCTTGGCTTATGTGCAGATAAGCTCAGATCACCTAATCAGGGTATTACCACGATCCTTATCAGTCTGAGGACTTAGGCTCTGAAACAAAACTCTGTTAGCCAGCTGTGCTTGGCATATCCGTAGAGGAGGCAAGTATTCTACAGGTCTTCGTCTGGCTGGGTGCTTAAGAACTGTGGTTAACGAGTCAAAACTTATTGTTTCCCGATGAGAGTTAACTAAGAGCCAGCGAAATTAGGAGAAATAGCGATCAGTTCCATCAGACTATTGACATTGAGAAAAGATTTTAGAGTTAAAGGGAGAAAGCTCCTAAATCACAAAAATCTGCTTGAAAAACATTTTTTCAAAAGAAAATCTGTGTGTTATTGACTTAGCTAATATCTGTTAAGAGTGTAAGTGTAGCTAGAGCAGGGTGGCAAAGGTAAAGTTTTATACCTAGATAAAGATGTCAACTGCTTTCTTTTTTGTAAAACAAGGGTATGAAAAGCAAAGTTTCGATAGTTGTTAGCGACTTATCCAGTAGTGGTTCTGGACGATGGGGAGGAGCAGTACGACCGTTTCTCCTTTACCAAGCCCTTAAGAAACTGAACTACGAGGTAGAAATCGTTGGTTTTGTTCCTGTTGAAAATGGTGATTCACCTCCTGACTCCAATATTCCAAAGGTATACGTTAATTCCTATAATTATCCTAGGTTTATCGGTTCAGTAAATCAACTTATTAAAAAAATAAACGGAGACATTATTTATGCTAGTAAATTAAAACCAACTAGCTTTGGCACTGCTCTTATTAAAAAGCTACAATCCCGGTGTCCTGTCATCTTGGATATAGACGATTGGGAATTAAGTTGGCATGGGGGGGATAACTACCAGTATCGTCCTGGTTTAAAGCAATTTGCTAGAGATATATTGAAGTCTAATGGTGCCTTAAGAAATCCAGATCATCCTCTTTATCTAAAGTGGATAGAAGGCTTAGTACCCTATGCTGATGCTGTGACAACCCATACTCAATTTATGCAGGAGCGTTTTGGGGGGGTGTACGTTCCAAACGGCAAGGACACTTCCTTATTTGATCCAAGTCAGTACGATTCAGAGAAAAGTAGATTACATTATGGTCTTTCTGAATATCGAATTTTAATGTTTCCTGGTGCTCCGCGACCTTATAAAGGTCTAGAAGATGTGTTGATGGCGCTAGACATTTTGAATCAGCCAGATCTGAGGCTTGTTATTGTAGGTGGTAGTCCTTACGACGACTATGACAACCAGCTGATTCAAAAGTGGGGACGTTGGATCATTAAACTGCCAAAATCTCCTGTCAAAGAGATGCCTCAGATAGTTTCTGCTGCTCATATTGTAGTTGTTCCCCAAAGAGATACTCCTGCCGCTAAGGCTCAGTTTCCCCTTAAACTCACAGATGGCATGGCAATGGCAAAACCGATTTTAACAACTCAAGTAGGTGATATTCCTGAAATTCTCGGAGGTACAGGTTCTCTAGTTGAACCGAGTTCCCCACAACAAATTGCAGAGAAAATTCAATGGATATTTGAGCATTGGGAAGAAGCGAATAAGCGAGGAAAAAAAGCTAGAGAAAGATGTGTAGAACTTTACAGTATTGAAGCAATGGCTGGGATACTTTCAAATATCATTGTCAGTCTTAACTAGATAAATTATTATCTCTAATTCGGAATTTAATTTCATCTCAGGAAATATTTCATGTCTTCTAATAAGCTACTTCTAAGATTTGCCTCTAGATACCCTATTTTAGTGATTACAACAATCCTACTAGGATTTTCTGGAGCAATTTTTAATGGTGTAAGCACGGCATTAGTTGTACCAGTTCTATTGGGATTATTAGGTCAAGATGATCTCAATATCAAAGGAGGACCTCCTCTAATTAGTAATTTTCTATCAATTTTTGATGGGTTTACAGGAAATACTAAACTTTTTGTAATGTTAGGAGCAGTACTTCTGGCAATAATACTGAAAAATATCGCTAACTATGCCAGTATATTAGCCTCCGGATATCTATCTCGCTCCCTTACAAATGGCATGCGGCTTGAAGGATTAAAGCTGTTGCTGGAGATGGATTTAGATTTCTATGCCAAGAACAAAATTGGCGACATAATGAATCGTATTAACAATGAGACTAATCGAACAGCAGGTGCTATAAAAGTTGCTGTTAAAATGTTTATAAGTGCTGCCACAATTTTAGTCTTTGTTGCTATTTTGATATCAATATCTTGGCAATTAACTATAATCGCCACAACTTTATTGCTTATGGTAGCAGTTGCCAATCAATATTTCGTTATTCGTGCTAAACAATTTGGTATCCAATTAACTGAAAAATCAAGAGCTTTTTCTAACAACCTAATAGAAATGCTGACTGGAATTAGGATAATTAAAGCTGTTGGTGAGGAAGAGAACACCTATAATCGAATAGCAAAAATAATCAAAGATCGTGAGCAATCAGATTTTCGTTCCCAAGCTAACTTTGCGGCTATAGGTCCCATCAATGAAGTTTTAGGAATTGTTGCATTGCTCTCTATTATTATTGTAGGGCGTTACTTGTTTACACAGCAACTCGAATCAATTGCCACAGTTTTACTGACCTATCTCATTGTTCTGTTCCGCCTATTGCCCTTTGTCGGTCAATTAAATGGTAGTCGTAGTCAATTTGCTAATGCCGCTCCTAGTGTAGAAGTGATTACTGATTTTTTGCGAAGAGATCAGAAGCCTATTATGGTCAATGGTTCTATTCCTTACCAAGGTTTAAAAAAGGAACTTTGCCTTGAAAATCTAAGTTTTGCCTATCCTGGTCATGAGCAATTAGCCCTTTCTCAGGTGAATCTACAGATTCCTAAAGGGAAAACTCTAGCACTAGTTGGTTCTTCTGGTGCAGGAAAGTCAACTTTGGCAGATTTGTTACCAAGATTTTACGATCCTACTGAGGGTCGGATTCTACTAGATGGCAAGGACTTAAGGGAGTATGAAATAAAGACAGTTAGGCAAGCAATGGGGATAGTTAGTCAAGATACATTTTTGTTTAATAATTCAATATTTTACAATATTGCCTATGGATGGAAAGATGCCACAGAGAAGGAGGTAATTGATGCGGCAAAGAGAGCCAATGCTTACGATTTTATTATTCAGTTACCTAAGGGTTTTGATACAGAAATTGGTGATCGTGGTGTCATGCTTTCTGGAGGACAACGACAAAGAATTGCGATTGCTCGCGCCTTGCTGCGCAACCCAGATGTTCTCATTTTGGATGAGGCCACTAGCGCTCTAGATACAGTTTCTGAGCGGTTAGTTCAACAGGCTATTGATGAACTTTGCCGTGACCGTACAACAGTGGTGATTGCTCACCGACTTTCCACCGTACAAAAAGCTTATCAAATTGCTGTGATGGATAAAGGGCAAGTTGTGGAAATTGGCACTCATGAAGAACTCATCGCCAAAGGTGGTCACTATCATCGTCTGTACTCAATGCAATTTGAAAAAGGCGCAGATAAAAAGATTAGCAGTGCTATTAATGAAGCTTTGATAAAAACTTCTTATGAAATTCGGACTCGTCTCAATCCCATGATTGGTTTCTTGCAGTTAGTAGTTGATGATATGGTAGATACAGTTGAAGAACGCCATGAATTGGCGGAAGAAGCTTATCATTCAGCAATTCGTTTGCTCAAAACCTTGGAATTCTTTGAGGAAAGCTCCAAGAAATTATAAATATTTATGAAGTTTCCAGAACTGTTGACAGATTATTAGTCTCAGGGATGACTACCTTAAGATTGTGTTGCAAAATAAGGCAATTTAGTTTAATGTAAACTCCATCTACTTCAGGGCTATTTGAATCTAAAAAGCTGCTTGGCTATGTTGATACTAAAGGAAGAAATACAATATTTGCCGTCTGACCTCATCGTCAAACACTTGATTTTAGCATCGATATAGCTCTGCCAAATTTGCGAAATGTCTCTAACTTTCAATTTGATTCAAAAACTCTTTTCTATATCTCAAATCTGTATACAAATTCATGGCTCTTCGAGCTCCAAAATTTGAGCTTGATTGTGCTGATTTAGATATAAGGCTCTCTTTAAAACCATCTGGGTAGACTTTGCAATCTTTTAATACATCTTGCCAACTGTCAGATTTACAATTAAATTTATTTTGGGTTCTGGTCAAGTAACTACTCTATTCAATGTCGGTAATTATCTGAGTTTGGACAGCACTAGATTGCTTCACAATTTGAGAACAATTTAAGACGCGCTTACCCTGCTCCCTTTTAGAGTGCTAAGAGGATTAAAAACTTATAAACAAGCAAAATAATTATCAACAATTTTATTGATGTCTGACATAAATTTATTAGTAGAAAATAATTCTCTACGCTCTTCGAGATAACTGACTAATTTCTTCTGTTTTTCAGAGTCACTAAGAACACTAACTATTTTCTCTACTGCTTCCGATTCATTGTCGAACAATAACTCTTGATGTTCTTCTCCAACAATTTCAACCTGTCCTCCCTCACTTCTGACAAATGGAATTGCCCCTACCTTAACCATTTCTGCAATTGAGATGCCAAAGGGTTCTTTCTTAAAATGGATACCGTACTTGCATTTTGCAAGCACTTTTACGTAGTCTTTGTACTTGAGATTTTCGTAAAGTGTTACCCAGTCCGATTGCTCCTTAGCCATTTTCTTGACAAAACGCCGGTAATGCCAAGCATAAGCACCACCACCACCACCCGTAATGTGAAGCTTAATATCAAAACCTTTCTCACGAACTTTACTTAAGATCTGAATAACTTTGTGAGGCTGTTTAGCTTGGGTTAAGCGTCCACTGCAAATAAATGCATTTTCTTTTTGCTCCCAGGGTTTTTCCAGGGTGTCAATTACCACAGGAGGATATACTACAGTAGAGCCAACACCATATGTTTTCTTGACCGTGTCGGCTACTGTATAGGAATTAGCAACTAAAATATTATCTTTGATACGCTCTCTAGAAAAATCAGAAATTCTGTGGTGAAAAGCGTTGCCCTCAATTACTCTAACCCAATGAACGTACTGAATGCCTCTTCTGCCAAAATCCATTGCATTATAGGCAGATACTAATAGGTCGTAATCACTCTGATTAGCCTTTAAGTAACGAATAAGAAGGTGAACAAAGATTTGTCTAAAATTTTGATTATTGGCAATCCAAAAATTAGTTAATGCTCTAAAAAAATCAGGTACTAAATATTTAACTTTGATACTCTGATGAGAAAGCTGAGTTCCGTACATAGCATTGAGCTTATCGAAATCAGTGTTTGTGATAGTAAATAAAGTTAAATCGTATTTTTCTTTCAGAGCTTCTAGTAGCCATAATGCTACCGTTTCTGCTCCACCTCCCATAAAAGAATGGTAATATACTGCTATCTTTTTTCTTTCTGAAATGTCTATATTTGTTAGATTGCTAGAACTCATTAATATTTAAGGATTCCTTCCCATAGGGTATAAATAGCACCTAATACATCTATCCGTGCTACATATTCCAGTTATATCCGATAGCAGATAGTGTTGCCAACAGTTCAACTGTCGATAACTCCTGCACAAGGGTCGTCCTTGAAAAAAATGAGTGAATCAGACAAAAA
>JBAUJE010000371.1:0-2752 GCA_049683475.1 Coleofasciculaceae cyanobacterium
GCAGGTACTGAGCAGGTTGTGACAGGAACACAACTTGTAGATGAAACCCGCCATTCTCTCAACAAAATTACGGCAGCTAGTACTGAAATTCATCAATTAGTAGAAGCGATCGCCAAGGCAACAGAGCTGCAAGGCAGTTCATCTGCAAAAGTCACTAAAACTATGGCTGACGTAACAGAGAAAGCTTCTCTGAACTCCCAAGAAGCCAGCTTTATTTCCTCTTCTTTTGAAGAACTAAATATTTTAGCTGAGGCTTTGGAAGATACCATGAATCAATTCAAACTGAAATAGTACCTACTAATGAATAAAAATGATCATGCTATGAGCAAATCTTCTTTTGACTTTCAAAATGAACAAGTTGATTATAATCAAAAAAAATTATTAGAAAACACTAGTGAATCTAATTTAAATTTTGAGAACCTAGGGCAAGTTAGCAATGAACAAGCAATTAGTGCCTCATTGACGAGTTTGCCTTCATCAAATAATTCTAGTTTTGCTCGTAAAAACAAAACTAGTTTTTTAAATAAATTCTATGACTTACCAATTCAACGTAAACAGCTGATTGGTTTATTTACATCGGAAGTAATCTCTATCTTAGGACTAGTCGGAGTAGGAGCTTGGCTAATTATCACGGGAGGTAGAACTCAATTACTCAACCAAGCCAAATCAGAGTTAGTTATTACAGAGCTTAACTACAACATCAAAATTGACCAGATGGGGTTTGGTTTTCGCGGACAGTCGGACAACTTAGAAATTATTACCGCTGCTCAAACTCAGGCTGAAGGCAAAGCTTTAGATTCAGGTTTAAAAACACGAGTAGAGCAGATACTTCAAAATGAAATAAAAGCGAGAAATATTGAGTATGCTACTTTAGTCGGTAAAGACTTAAGAATTATTGTTAACGCCAATGCTGACCGAACCGGAGAGACATTCGATCCAAATAACTTGGTTAGTCAAGTTTTTACAGAGCAAGAGCAAATTAAAAGTAGTGAAATTGTTAGCTGGTCAGAATTGAGTAAAGAGTCTCCCCCTTTGCCAGAAGGTTTTACCAATCAAGATGCCTTAATTCGCTACACAGTAACACCTGTTAAAAATACCCAAACAAAACAAGTAATCGGAGTCCTAGTTTCAGGTGATATTGTTAATGACAAGTTACCTATTGTTGAGAAAACTACTAGTTCTTTTGGCGGAGGTTACAGTGCGATTTATCAGCGCGAAGATGACGGAGAATATGCCCTAGCAACAGCTTTAGAGCAAAGCCAAAGCAACGAGCAATCCACTGATGTTATTTTGCCCAATAACTCTCTACTAGAAGCAGCTGTAGCATCTCCAGAAGAAACAGTCACTCAGCGGGTTACTTTAGCAGGGCAAACCTATACTATGGCTGCTAAGGCTTTAAATAATTCGGCTGGTGTGCCAGTAGCCATTTTGCTGCGGGGAACCCCAGAAACAGCTCTCAATCTTCTCCTTAACAATAGTCTTCTCCTACAAATAATCGTCTCTGCCTTTGCCTTGGTAGCAGATATTCTCTTGGCAATAATTCTAGGACGAGCTATTGTTAAACCCGTCAAGGAGTTACAGAGCACTGCACAGGAATTCTCTACAGGTAATCGTCAAGCACGAGCTGAGATTTTTGCTGCTGATGAGTGTGGTCAGTTGGCTAGTACCTTTAATGAAATGGCCGACAGCATTGAAATTAGTATAGAAGAAATTCGCCACAAAGAAGAATTACTTCGTCAAGAAACAGAACAAGTAAAAGCCGCCAAGCAAGTTGCTGAGCATCTGGCCCAAGAGCAGCGAGAACAGAAAGAAGAGCTACAAAAACGCTGTTTGGCACTACTTAAAGAGTTAGAACCAATGGCTACAGGAGATCTTACCCTGCGTGCTAGAGTGACAGCAGATGAAATCGGTACAATTGCCGATGCCTACAATGCGACCGTCAGTAGATTGCAAAAAGCTGTCTTGCAAATGCAAGGAGCAGCTGAACAGGTGACAGACAACACTGGCAAATCTCAATCTTACGTTGAAACACTCTTAGAAGAGGCTTTGACGGCCCAAGAAGCTATTACCGCAGCACTAGACCGAACTAAAATTATGGCCGACTCAGTTCAAGACGTGGCAGAAAGTGCTAGGCAAGTGGAGGCTGCTGTCCAACAAGCAACTCAGACAGTAGAAGAAGGGGACTCTGCGATGAACCGCACAGTAGAAGGTATTGTGGCGATTCGGGAGACGGTAGAGCAAACGGCCAAGAAAGTGAAACGCCTTGGGGAATCTTCCCAAAAGATTTCTGTCGTAGTTAACTTAATTAGTAATATTGCCGCTCAAACAAACTTATTAGCCTTCAATGCTTCCCTAGAAGCTGCTAGAGCGGGTGAAGAGGGACGAGGTTTTGCCGTAGTTGCTGACCAAGTGCGAACGCTGGCCCAAGAATCAGCAGCAGCCACTGGCGAAATTGAGCAATTAGTAGCTTCCATTCAGACAGAAACTGAGGAAGTCGTGACAGCTATGGAAGCTGGTACAGAACAGGTTGTTACGGGAACGAAACTTGTTGATGAAACCCGCCATTCTTTGAACAATATTGCTACAGCAAGTGCCGAAATTAATAAATTAGTTGAAGCTATTATTAAGGCAACAGTAGTACAATCATCTGCTTCTGATTCAGTTGGTAAAACTATTACAGAGGTAGCAGAAATTACTAGAAAGACATCAATGGCATCAGATCAATTCTTATTCTCATTTGATCAATTGAAAA
>JBAUJE010000372.1:0-3535 GCA_049683475.1 Coleofasciculaceae cyanobacterium
ATAGTGGGATTCCTAAGAGGGAGCCAATTCGCCAATTTGCCTGCATCAAATTTCCTGCTCTTCGAGGTTTTAGACCTATAATTACCAGGATAGTTGATGCTTAAGAGAAAAAATTCAGATGCCCCAATTTTTGGGGCATCTGTGCCAAAAAATTATTTTCTTTGGCAAATTCTATAGGGCACCTGCGTTGGTTAAACCGAGGATGACACCAGCACCAATGATATGACCCAAACTTGCTGTCGCTAACAATTCGGTAAGACCAAACTTATTGAAGATGTCAGGTTTTGGACCAGGTAAGTCTGGGCCAGCACCAGGATTTTTGATGGCGTAGTAACCAATAGCGATCGCTACTAGGTTACATAAAATCATCACTAGACCAACGGTGGGACTCCAAGATGGTGTGCTAGGAACAGTTGATTGAACAGCGGCTAATAACATTGATTTAATCAATTGGTTGATAAACTATAATCTCCAAAAGAATAATAAAAACTTCTCGGTAGAATTTTTCAAATTGTTTAAATAGTTAACATTTCTGCAAGCTTGCTGATACAAAACTTAAAGTAAAACCTAAATTAACGAGGAAATAGGGAGTAGGAAAGACAAGGGGGACAAGGAGGAATTGTGATTAAAGATTCTCCCCCATCTCCCCCATCTTCCCCATCTCCCCCAACCTGTTAGAAATAATAGTAAGAGCAACTAGGTATCAGGTGACCATGCGGGTAAAAATTTGCGGTATTACAAGACCAGAGCAAGGTCAAGCGATTGCACAACTGGGAGCAACGGCTTTAGGATTTATTTGTGTGAGAGCTTCCCCCCGCTACGTTCTACCAGGGCAAATTCGGGAAATAATAGAGCAGTTACAGCAACCCGTGGACAAAATTGGTGTTTTTGCTGATGCCACAGCAGAAGAAATTGCTCAAGTTGTAACTGAGACAGGTTTAACGGGAGTGCAATTACATGGCAGTGAGTCCCCGGAATTTTGTCAACAGTTGCGTCAGTCGTTACCAGAGATAGAAATAGTCAAGGCTTTGAAGGTTAAGACTCCGGAGTCTTTAGTTGAGGCTGAAACCTATGCTGGTTGTGTAGATACCTTGCTGCTAGATGCTTACCATCCCCAAATGTTAGGTGGTACGGGTCAAACCATAGATTGGGTTAGTTTGCGGGAGTTTCGTCCTGACTGTCCTTGGTTATTAGCTGGTGGTTTGACACCAGAGAATGTCTTAGAAGCTCTTCAAGAAGTGCAACCGAGTGGGATTGATTTGTCTAGTGGGGTAGAGCGAGCTCCTGGGGATAAGGATTTGACTAAGGTTGCTTTGTTGTTTGAGAAATTGCGTGTTGTTGTTGGTGATTAATTTTTTATTACAAAATCTAAAATCGAGCTAACTCCCCCGTACCCGGTAGTTATCCACGTTTTAAAACCTTTTTTGGTCAAGCGCAATAGTAGTGCAGGAGTGAGGGATTAAAGGCTGCGATCGCAAGAATTTAAAAGAGACTTTACTTGAGAACTTTCACCATGGCACAATCTAATCCGCCACTACCACAACCCCAGTTAGAACCTACTGGCATTACTTTTGACCAGTATGTGGAATACACTCCAGAGAAGCTGGAGTTGAGTAACGGCTACCTAGGTTACGGTGGACAAGACCAAACTGGGTTTCATTTGGCTGTTTTAACCAATATGGGACTATTAGCTGCGATCCAAAATACAGAAGTGTCACGCTGGGTAGAAGCTTTAGACTGTCATTTGCGGGAAAAGTTGGCAGCCGTTGAGGCAGAAACGGAAGTTGCAGAGAGTATGATGAATCGGTTAAATCGAGCAATGGACGATTTGACGGCAGTAGCAGAGTATCTTGAGGATTAGCAAAAGTGCCCAGTAGGATGATGAGCCGTTTGGAGAGAAAATAGAACGGTTGACGGCAAAGTTAGAGGGAAATTGCGGCAATTGAACGATATGCCAGTCAAGGCAGAGAGGCGTTTGATGAACAAGAACTGATTCAGGTTTGGGTGATTCATGCCCTAGCAAATATCCGCGATACCCTACTCCCTAAACTCCTATCCGACGAAATCCGAATTAAAGAAGTAGAGAAAGTAGTAGAGGCTGTGGCATGACAGGAAGAACTATCAGAATTTTTCTTATAGATGGTACACCTAACGATATTCTTACAGCAGAAATAATCAACTGGACAGGAAAAATAATTATTGCACCACGCTCTCAGTTAGCCCAACTAGCTAGACGCGATGAAGTTAAGCGGACAGGCGTTTATATTCTTGCTGGTGAAGATGCAGACAAACCCAATCAAGAATGTATATATTTAGGAGAAAGTGATAATGTTTTCAAGCGGCTAACCGATCACAATAAAAAAGAAGATAAAGATTTTTGGGTAAAAACCGCAGTAATCATTAGCAAAGATGAAAATTTAACCAAAGCTCATGTCCGTTATTTAGAAAGTAAATTAATTCAATTGGCTAAACAGGCAGGCATAGTCAACTTGGTGAACGGGACAGAACCGGAAATAGTGGGTTTACCAGAGTCTGATATTGCTGATATGAACTTTTTCTTATCTCAAGTTCAAATATTACTCCCTGTATTAGGTTTCTCTTTTTCTCTACCAGTTCCTACTCCAGAATCATTAAATGAAGAAGAAAGCGAATCTTCTATTAAAGATATCTCTCCAGTTTTTTACATGAGTATGTCTAGAGAAGAAATCTCTGCCAAAGCTCAAGAAATTAACGGTGAATTTGTCATACTTAAAGATTCACAGGCTCGACAAGACGAGGCTGATTCATGCCCTACTATAGCGAAAAATCAACGAGAACAATTGAAAATAAATGGTAAATTAATCAACGAAGATACCTATCTAAGATTTACAGAAAACGTTTCTTTTAGTAGTCCTAGCACAGCTGCTGCTGTTATATCTGGAAGCAGCCGTAATGGAAGAGAGACATGGAAAGTTGAAAAAACTAACCAAACTTATAAAGATTGGCAACAAGAAAAAATTGATAGAGCTTCTGAAATTTCAGAAAGAGAATATGAAAATCTAAGTAATTAATGACAGCAAGCTTTACAAGAAGACTTAGAAGTTTTAATCACCTGCACCTTTAGCAAGAGCATTTCTAGTCAGAGCTTGTTCAATCTGCACTTGCCAAAGGTGAGGCAACATTTCACCCCATTCAATTTGCTGCAAACCATGACTTGTGGCTAAAAATGCCCAGCTGCGCCAGCAGATAATTCCCCCGCAGGTGTCCGCAAATCTTCCACCATTTCCTGAATTTCTATTGGTGGTGGTGGGGTAAAGCGAGAAACCACGAAGGTAACTATTAAATTAATTACCATTCCCAACGTACCAATACCTTCAGCTGAAACTCCAAAAAACCAAGTCGGCATATTCAGAAACTTCACGCCAATTATATAGAAAGCAGTAAAAGCTAAACCGACAATCATCCCCGATATTGCACCTTCTTTATTAGTGCGTTTATCAAATATGCCTAAAATAATTACTGGGAAAAAACTCGCAGCAGCTAAACCAAAGGCAAA
>JBAUJE010000373.1:0-6537 GCA_049683475.1 Coleofasciculaceae cyanobacterium
TTGAACAGACCCACAACTAAAAGCATCGCAATCTAGTTGGGGATTCTCCCCTGCTGTTACTACGAAGAGCCGCTGTTCTCGGTGAATACCAGGAACTTTTGCCAAGGTATTCCTCCAAGTCATTTCTGCTAAGGAGTTAAGACTAAAATGCCTTAGAACGCATTAAGACTTTTACTCAGTAGATGCGTTATTGCAACAAATAATCTCTACTGAAACCCTATAATCTTAAGTTTTCTAGGTTCTAGGTCGTGCCGAACAAATGCCGCCGTACCTATTAGTATTATACAAAAATTATTGGTGTTTTGCTAACCCTAACCAAACCGAAGTTCTGGTTAGGGACTGCGCTCAACTTTTTGTTCAACTGAGAGTCAATATGCCGAGTTGCGATCGCCTTTCGGTAATGACTTAGCAAATCCAATCTAATTAAGTTGATTGAGCTTCAAGGCAGACTGAGAGTATGACTCCAGTAATAGTTGGAGCATGGCAGTCGGAATCTACTAGAATCCCTATCAGGGATTGAAAAATAATTTATTCCGCAAATTGAATTAAGCCCCAACTTCCATTCGTGAGCCACTGAGAATCTTGATGGTTCAAATCATCTTCTTGATTTTGAGTAAGTCCGACAATAACTTCTGATTTCAAGGTACGCAGAACAGTAAATGCAGAGGGAAAGTAACAAACAATATCATTAAAAGAACTGTTTTTTGACCAGTGGCAATCTCCTACTAAGCGACGATAATTGGCATCGCCTTTAATAAAAACTAGATCCGACTTAGATAACTCTTGTCGTAAAGAATCGGGCATTTCCCAGAAAAACAGAGGCGATGTCCAAAAGAAATTATCAACTAAAATTAAGCGACCAGAAGCTTGATATTTTTGCAGCCTAATTCCTAAATTTCTGACTTTAGGTTCACTATCATTAGCTAAAAAACCCAGAGTAAAATGAACGTCTTTGGTCATAGCATCAGAAACAAAAATTGGCTGAGATTTAAGATGTATGTAGACAACATCAGCAGCATTACTAGTTAACAAAAAGTCAATCAGAAACAAATCAGAGACTAATTCAAAACCAGAATTATCAGCAATAAAGTCAATGCGCTTATTATGAAAGCTACTAATTTTATCTCCAACTAACTCTGTATCATCTAAAATTACATGGTCTTGCTTATTATCTAACTCTTGATGTTCAAACTCACCTGCTGCCCTCGGGCGAAGACTTAAATCAACGCGGTTTCCCCAAAGATTTATATAGAGTAAGTTGCGTAAAGCCTCTTTCCATTGACTATTTCTCTCAGAATATAGATTGTTTAAATTTTCGAGTTCTCTGCTTACTTTGCGAATAGAATTTATAACTTTTTCTAAGCCTCGACGTTTTTGCAGTTCAAAAGGGTCTATTTTTTCTCCTGTCTTAGAGGCAAAGTATTGTGTGGTTTCTAAAAGACGGCGATAAAAATAAGCTTCAGCGAAGTAGAAGGGAGTATCAATTAAAGATTTGTTTAAAAAAGGTTTAACATAACTAGCCCATGCAGTAATGTCTGAACCTTCATCATCTACAGGATAAACTAATCCTTCTAGCAATTCTTTATCTAGTGTTTTTAACTTCTCAACGATTGATGGAGAAAACTCATTTTCGGCTATTACCTGCTCAATAATAACTGGCAGGCGATTGGTGAAAGTATAGTAAGCAAAAGAACCTTCTTCTGAAACAATCAGGGGTGAAGGAATGGGTAACTGGGGAGATAGGAACTGATTCATCAGAAAAACCTGAGTTAATGACGTGGATATGTATGAATCAACTTTGCTATAAAAAAAATTAGAAGTGTCAATATTTATGGTATTAAGCCAAGATGTATGTGAAAAAGTGAGAAATGAATTTGAGTGCGGCTTTTATAGGAAGATTTCAAGCTAATTATCAGATATGTCTATCAGTGACTGAAGCATTTATCCCAGCGAGTCAGATAAGTAGTTGGACAAAGCTAAATTCATTGGTGAAGACAAGGTAACAGGCAACAAAAGTAAAGATGTGTAATTAATTCTGTCTCGGTACTTACTAAACGACTAGGTGAAAACACTGAAATGTTAAGTTTATTTTCTTTCTGCATAAAGTATTAGGTTTCAGAGGTGATTAACAGATAGATAGCGCACTTACAAAAGTTTAGCGCTCTAAGGAATGGCTTTTATGAAAAAACAGCTCCGTCTAATCCCAGCCCTTTTAGGGTTGACTGCAATTAATCTGGTAGCCATCACTCTACCATTTACCCAAAAAGCAGAAGCGATAACTCCCTCAGATTGGCAAGGAAGCTGGACGTGCAATTTTGACGGTCAGCAACAACCCCTACAAATTACTTTTCGGCAACATTATAATCTTGTTATAGGACAAATAGGCAGCAATGCTTGGGCACTTCAACAACGAGAGTTTGACTCTTCCTCCGATCCACCCACTTCTCGCAAAGACCATGTACTGCCTCTACTTTATAGAACCAATAACGAAAAATGGTTTTTAATGCTGCACACATGGAATACCAACTATGCCAGTGGCTTTTCACGATGGAGAGGTAGTGTTTATGGGATGTTTTGCACCCGTCAGTAAAAATTGACATCCTCCCTGTTGATAGTGATATCAGTCTCGACGACTCGTTACTATCAACGGGGATTGGTCAACATCGCTGATAAATTGCCGATGAGGTATGGTCTACAACCTCCTTAAGTCCTTATGGTTACTGGATGTAGTACAGTGTGTTTGAGTATGATTTAAATAAACTTGGTTTTAATTAGTAATTGAACTTAATCTATCAAAGCTATTCCCTGTTCCCTATTCCCTGTTCCCGACTTGTTGGCAACAAAACTTCCCTCCTCTTCTCAGCTATTACTACCTGCTGATTAGACTCTTTCTTACCACCAAAAAGTCCACCCAACCAATGCACCAAATTATCTACATAAGTAAACAGTACTGGCACTACCACCAAAGTTAATAAAGTAGAAGTACTAAAGCCGCCAATTACAGATATTGCCATTGGGGCTCGCACCTCCCCCGCAGCACCTAAACCCAAAGCGATCGGTACCATCCCAGCAATAGTAGAAATCGAAGTCATCAAAATTGGTCGTAAACGAGAAACCCCTGCTTCTACTACCGCCTTAAACTGGGGTTTGTCTTCCTTAAGACCAGCCAAAGCAAAATCTACTAACAGAATTGCGTTTTTCGTTACCAATCCCATTAACAAAACAATACCAATTAAAGCAAATAGCCCTAATTCCTTTTGGGCAATCATTAAACCGAGTAAAGCACCACCAATAGACAGAGGTAAAGCCACTAAAATCGCCAAAGGATAAAGGAAATTATTGTACAGTAAAACCAGAATCGCATAAATTGACAGCACGGCCAATCCTAAAGCCGTGGCAAAGCGACCAAAAATTTCCTGCATAATCTCAGCATCCCCCGCAGGTTCTTCTGATACTCCGGCTGGCAAATTTTGTAGAACTGGCAAATCCCTAACCTTTTCTAAGGCATCTCCTAGGGAAATACCTTGCAAGTTACCTTCTACCGCCACCTGACGAGAACGGTTCAAGCGGTCAATCTGCGCCGGGCCACTACCTAAACGAATATCTGCTACCGCCGAAATAGGAACCAAATTACCATTGGAACTGAGAATCCTCAGATTTTTTAAAGTAGCAATCTCATCCCGTGCTTTCGGATCAAGCTGAACACGAATGGGAATTTGCCTATCAGCTAAATCGAACTTAGCTAGATTTGACTCATTATCTCCAATTAAAGCCAAAGAAGCAGTGCGTGCGATCGCACTAACAGAAACTCCTAAATCAGCAGCTCGCTCTGGATCTGGTACAATTACAACCTCTGGTTTAACTAAACTAGCAGAAGAAACAACTTCTACTAAACCAGGGATTTCCCGCATTTGTCTTTCTAAAGTTTCCGAAGTTTGAAGAAGAGCTTCAGCGTTCTCACTCCTGAGAACAATTGATAAATCCTTATTACCATCAACAGCACCCATACTGCGGAAACTAATCCTAGCACCAGGAATTTTCCTCAAAGGTTCGCGCACTTGCTCCTGAAACTCCTGCTGGGAAACCTCTCGTTCTTCTTTGGGCACTAAATTAACAAAGACACTAGCAGAATTAACCTGACTAGCAGTAGCCAAAACACTTTTAACAGCAGGATTAGACTCTAGTAACTGATTAGCTTGCAAGATTACTTCTTCTGTCTCAGACAACGGAGAACCAGGAGGTAATTCAACTGAGACGATGCTAAACCCTGTATCACCACTACCGATTAAACCTTTAGGAATAAAAGGTACTAACTGTAAACTACCAATAAATAAAGCCAGGGCAATTAGCAGGGTAGTAATTCTATGGCGAAGTGCCCAGTTAAGAGCATTACGGTAAGGTTGTAAGGGTCGCCGTTTTGATGAAGGACGAAAACCCGAGGAAGTTAACTCTTTTCCCCGTCTCCCCATCTCCCCGTCTCCGTGTCTCCGTGTCTCCGTGTCTTCCTCTCTCGGCTTCGATTTAAGTAAATAAGCACTCAACATTGGTGTCATCGTCACAGCCACCAAGGTAGAAAACATCGTAGAAACAGCTACTGTTACCCCAAAGGGTTTGAAATACTGACCGGGAATACCCCCCATAAAAGCGACAGGAATAAACACAGCCACAATAGTTGCTGTCGTCGCCACCACCGCAAAACCAATTTCCCGCGAACCGTCAAGTGCAGCTTGATAAGGCTTTTTACCCATCTGCAAATGCTGGTCGATATTTTCAATCATGCAGATGGCATCATCGACTAAGTTACCCACTGCCAACGCTAACGCCAGCAGAGTCATACTATTAAGGGTATAGCCGAAGATTTTCATCACCCCAAAAGTAGGGATAATGGAGAGAGGAAGAGCTATAGCTGTAATGAGAGTTACTCGCCAATCCCGTATAAATAAACCCACCGTCACTACAGTTAGCAAGCAACCTAAAATTAGAGAATCAATTGTTGCTCTAAACTCATCACGGATATTATCAGCACGGGTAAAAACAAGGTCTAACTTAATATCATCAGGTAGAGTTTTTTGTAGCTCTTGAACTGCCACCCGTACACCTTCTTCTACCGTCACCAGAGTACTGCCAGTGCTACGCAAAACCGAAAAAGTAACAGCTGGCTCACCATTAAAATAAGCTGCTTGTCGAGGTTCAGAAAAGCCATCTTTTACCTCTCCTAAAGAAGAAAGAGGTACACTATCCCCATTGGCAAGAACAACACGATAATTTCTTAACTCTTCTACCGTCTTAGCACTACCAAGGGTACGGACATTCTGTTCACCACCACCCACCTCAGTACGACCACCAGGCAAATTAATATTAAAATCACGTATCTGGCTATTAACTTGTGTGGCTGTCGTACCAAAGGCTTGTAGTCTTGCCGGGTCAAGTTCTACTCGAATTTCTCGGTCAACTCCTCCTTCTCTATTTATTTGAGAAACTCCCGGAACTTTGAGCAACTCCCGACTAATTTTCCTGTCAACTAAATCGCTCAATTCTTCAACTGACCGCTGCTCGGAAGCCACAGCATAGGTCATAATAGAGCCGCCAGAAAAATCTAATCTCTTAACAATTGGTTCGTTAGCATCTTGAGGCAAATCTTGACTGATTTGTGCTACTGCATTGCGAACATCATTAGTAGCACGGTCAGTATCTGTTCCTAAGATAAACTCAATACTTGTGCTTGAGTTTCCCTCATTAACAGTCGATCTGATTTTGTCAATGTTGCCTAATCCAGCAACAGAATCTTCGACTTTTTTAGTAACCTGAGTTTCTAGTTCCTCTGGCCCTGCCCCTGGTTGAGTAACTGTCACCGTCACTACAGGAATATCAATATTTGGCTCACCATCAATTCCCAACTGGGCAAAAGACATTAAACCCAATACACCCAAAATTAGGAACAAAACAATTGTGGGAACTGGTTTTTTAATAGACCAAGAGGAGATATGAAAAGACATTTTTAATTAGGAAATGTGAATAATTGTCGGGTAGGCAAGAGCGATAAAGGTTGAGACGTATAGACTTTCGTTGGTTAATTTGGCCCACCATACCCAAAATATCCTTTTTGAGAAAAGTGAACTATTTGAGCTTAAACAACAAGTAATAGACATCTCCAGAAAGTCGAAATTAGCTCCCTGACTACTGTTTATCCCTTAAACTGACTGGGGTAGTTTCAGCTGATTTCAACGGCATAATCAGCATTAGAAGCACAAGTTGTTAATTTAGAGCCCAAAGAATGAAAATTGTTAACCTCAATTGTCTTGGTGTCATCGTCGGTTTTCACTGCTTGGAAAACTAACCTACCAATTCTCAATCTTACTAACCCACAAATTGTCATTATAATTGATTCATACTTCTTCACATCTAAACGAAATCTTTCTTCTGCTATTTTAAAAATCTTTACTAAAGACTTTGTCTTAACTCATTACTCATTACTCATTACTCATTACTCATTACTCATTACTCATTACTCATTACTCATTACTCATTACTCATTAC
>JBAUJE010000374.1:0-4935 GCA_049683475.1 Coleofasciculaceae cyanobacterium
ACATCAGCAATATCGGCGACTAAATTTTTTGCCAGAGAGGTAAACTCCGTTTCTAAATACTACATTTTGAAGTGCAGAATTTTGGCATTGCCTAAGCTACATTCTTCTCGTTAGACCTCTTGCAAAAGTAAAAATTCAATCAAATTGAGATGTGAAAGGGTCAAATCTTGTACCTGTTCCTTATTCCCTGTTCCCTAGTCCATATTCCCTGTTCCCTGTTCCCTGACTTCTACAAGAAGTCTATTAACCATCAACATCGTCGATACTGCATCCCCGGTAATTGAGAAGCTAACCCTAGTAATTCCAATTGCAAGAGGCTACTAGAAACTTTTCCTGCATTCATACCCGCTTGTTGCACAATCAGATCAAAAGCTTTAGGCTCTGAACTTAAGATCAGCAAAACCTGCGCTAACTCAGGTGCCAAATTAGGCACTTCCTTTGGTTGTTCTGGAGTAAACAAAGATAGCTGTTCTGCTTGTTTAGCTGAATCAAGCTCTGGAATTGCTCCTAACATATCTAAAAGATGACCCACACTCATAATTACATGGGCCCCCCGATTCAACAATCCCAAACAACCTCGTGATTTCTCATCATCAATTCTCCCAGGTAAAGCATAGACATCGCGGCAAAATTCATTAGCTTGATAAGCAGTAATTAATGCACCTGACTTATTGGGGGCTTCCATCACTAACACTGCACGACTCAAACCGGCAATAATGCGATTACGCTGGGGAAAGTTGCGGCGGTTGGGTTGTGTCCCAGCAGGATATTCACTCACGACCAATCCTTGCTGCTGAATTTGCTCATACAAAGAAAAATTGCGTGGTGGATAAACAACGTCTACGCCTGTACCCAATACTCCAATTGTCCTTCCACCTGCCTCTAGACAGCCGTGATGAGCTTCTGTATCAATTCCGGCGGCCATACCAGAAACTACTGTAAAGCCATGCCTAGCTAAAGCGGCGCTGATTTGTCGAGTTGAACGTTTACCATACTCAGAAGGTTCACGGGTGCCAACAATGCCAACGGTTGGTCTAATCCCTTGATTTTCTGTGAGGTCAACCTGCCCCCGATAGTACAAAACTGGTGGCGAACTAGGAATCTCTAGCAGCAAGTGAGGATAATCAGCATCTACAGGGGTCCAGAAATGAGGATTTTTGAGAGAATGTTGCTCTAAGAGTTGCTCTGGATTAAGCTGCGATCGCACCTGCTTAATTGTTCCTAGTAAGTGTCCTCCAATTCCTTCAACTTCTGCGATCGCCAAATTTGGAGCTTGCCAAGCTTCTGCTAATGTTCCAAAACGCTGCTGTATTCGCCTCAGCAAGACTGGTCCAATACCAGCCACTTGCGACCATGCCAGCCAGTAAGCCCTTTCTTCTAACAATTATCTCTCCTCAATGTAGGAAACTTCTCATCACCCAGCACCTTGTCTAATTGACAATAACTTGCGTTACTGGCGCAATTAGTGTTAAAAAAATAAATCAACATCTTTTTAGCATCTGCTCCGAAAGAAAGTCACCAGCAAAACCACTGAAAAACTCAATGAAAATCACCAGGCGTACCATAGTAGGAATTTTGACAGGACTGACTGTCGTAGTTGCAACCGGATGTGGTGAACAGACAAATACAGAAACAGCCAGTACAGGTAACGGAACTAGCGAGACAACTAGTAACGAGGTTGTCAATCTTTACTCATCACGTCACTACGACACCGATGATGCCCTTTATGACAACTTTACAGAAAAGACAGGCATCAAAGTCAATTTGATTGAAGGCAAAGCAGACGAGTTAATTGAAAAGATTAAGAGTGAAGGGGAAAATAGTCCAGCCGATGTACTAATTACCGTTGACGTTGGTCGTCTCTGGCGAGCCCAAGAAGAAGATATCTTACAAGAGATTTCTTCAGAAAAGCTAGAAGCTGCTGTTCCAGAGAATCTGCGTAGTCCTGAAGGATACTGGTTTGGCCTGTCAAAGCGAGCACGCATCATTGTCTACAACAAAGATAAGGTTAAGCCAGAGGATTTATCAACTTATGAAGCTTTAGCTGAACCAGAATGGAATAGTCGCGTCTGCGTGCGTAGTTCCAATAATATTTACAACCAATCCTTGGTAGCTGAAAAAATTGCCGCTAAAGGTGTTGAAGAAACAGAAAAGTGGGCAAAAGGCTTAGTTGGTAATTTTGCCAGGGAACCAGAGGGTAACGATACAGGTCAAATTCGAGCAGTAGCCCAAGGTCAATGTGACTTAGCACTTGTCAATAGTTACTATGTTGCCCGACTACAGCAGTCAGAAGACCCGAAAGATCAAGAAGTAGTAGAAGAAATTGGTACTTTCTTCCCCAACCAAGAAGCCGGAGAAGGTGGCACCCACGTCAATATTAGTGGCGGTGGTGTAGTAGTGGGTGCACCCCATCAGGAGAATGCCGTTAAGTTCCTGGAGTATCTTGCTACTCCAGAAGCCCAGGAAGTGTTCGCCAATGGTAACAATGAGTTTCCCGCCGTTGAGGGTGTTGACCCAAATCCTGTCGTTGCTAGCTTTGGAGATTTCAAAGAATCTCAACTCAATGTAGCAGCTTACGGAGAAAAGAACCCAGACGCTGTCAAACTGATGGATAGGGCTGGTTGGAAGTAAAGGAAGAGGGTTTAGGGTGGGCAAGGGTATATAGCCTTTCTCATACTTGTGAGGTACAAAGCAGTTGGCTTTAATGCAGAATGCAGAATGCAGAATGCAGAAGTGGGTGTACTCCACCGATTTGAGAACTGCTATAAGTTGAAAAGCTGACTATATCGTTAGTTAAACTTGCTCTCTTGTCCCCTGCAAAAACCTGGTTTGGGGGGTAGAATCCCCCAGACCCCCTGCGCAAGTGGGTTAATGGGTTAATTTGTTTTATTCTTCATGTTTTTCTCTAGTCTTCTAGTTTCTATATATGTGTGTCTCCCGACTCCCTATCTCGGTCGGAAACGAGCAAGATGTTTTGACTTAGAAATCGGCTCAAACTGCAATAATTTAAAGTGGGGTTTGAAGTAGTTGCCAATTTCGTCTGGGGTTGAAGCGTAGGGTGGCCTGCTTGTTAGGTTTTTAGTTAGGAATATGCCGATTAGTTCTCCTTTTTTTCGTAGTAAGTATTTGACTAGTTGAACATAATCACAACGGCTATCGGTTGGAATGGCAGAAAAACAGTTGTGTTCAATGATGTAGTCAAAGTCTTGGTGAAATTCATTAGTTAAGGTGAAAATATTACGTTGCAAAAATTGGGCTGAACTTCTGGAGGTTTTGGCTAGGTATTTAGCTGTTCTTAGGGCGGTGGGGGAAAAGTCAAAACCAATTACTTGAAAGCCGTATTCGGCAAATAGTAAGGCATCGTGACCTCTTCCACAACCAAGGACTGCTGTTAGTCCGGGTTGCATTTCTGTTGTTTCTAACAAGGTAGAAAAGGCTGGGGCTGCTTGTCCTAAATCCCAGGGAGTATCGTTGTTTTGATAGCATTTTTCCCAATAGTTGGGGTCGGCGGTTAGGTCAAAAACAACGGTAAATTCTACTTGGCTATTGCGTAAATAACGTTTGAGAGTACGTAAATGATCTTCTGCATCTTGACGGTTAACGAAGCGAATGATGGTGGTGGGGCGAGTGTCGTTGTCAAGGCGGACAATTGCCCAGGGCCGACCGACCCACTGATTTAATTGATGTGGATTCATTGGTTATTGATAATGGAAAATAGGGAACAGGGAATGGGAAATTGAGAATTATCGATTGGAGATTGTAGGGGCAAAGCATTTGAGGGATTGCTTTTGTCTCTCAACCCCAATCTCTCTATCCAAATGCTTTGCCCTTCTACGGGGTTTAACTAAACGCTCCAAGGATTGGCAGTCTTGGCAGAAACTAATTACTTGTTGCCAACTATTGAGCCAGATTTCGGCTTTTTGTTGATGTTCTCTTTCCGGTCTGCTGCGTTCTTCTTCTGTTTTGATTTCTTGGGCTTTTTCCGCCCAGGCTTGCCGCCAGGTGTTAATGGTTTGTTGCCATTTGTCGATTAATTCTGGTTTCTGGTTAAACCTGTCTCTTTCTACTAAGAAAATCTCTCCTAGTTTTTTGAGAGTATTACCATTACAACAGTTCTTAATCGCTTTTAAACCCAGTTCTAACCACAGGGGTAACTGACGGTAACTGACAAATAATCCGCGACCTTGGACAAATTTAATCCAGATTTGATGGGACCAGAGTTCTAGGCGTTCGAGGTTTTTTAGGGGGATTTTTAATAGTTGGCAGATTTCTATCCTTAGTTGGTCTAAGGGTAGAGTTTTTGGGTTAACAAATCCTGATGTCAAGAGGTTTTCTGACATGGCTATCACCTTTATTTGGCGGGTAAAGAATTTAGAATTTAATTCTGCATTCTGCATTTTTTGCCAAAATTTAAGCCACCCCGTACTTGTTCAATATGAGTCGAGGTGGCCTGGGATAGCATGACTAGCTAGGCCTCCGAGACTGTTTTGGCAGTTTTGGGGGTCAGCCTTTCAGGAGCTTTGTCACAGCTTCTGAGGGCTGGGAGATATTGGCTGTAAATATATTGACTAAACTACAGTAGCAGCTTTTTGTTTTTTGGCAAGTTGAGATTTGTTAATTTTGGGGAGTCGGGAGTAGAAAGAATTAAGAATTCAGAATTAAGAATGCAGAAAGATGAGGAAGATGGGGAGATGGGGGAGATGGGGGAGATGGGGGAGATGGGGGAGATGGGGAGACGGGGAGACGGGGAGACGGGGAGAGGTAATGGTAGTTTTGACTTGGACAGGTATAAAAGGCTATAATAACTGCCGTGTTGAGTAAATCGACACACCTCGCCAGAACCTTGAAAACCGCATAACTTCGTCGAGGTGTGTCGATGGCTTACCCAGTAAGGTTTCCAGGCTACGAAATCGGCAATTTTTTGAAAAGTTTTTG
>JBAUJE010000375.1:0-2646 GCA_049683475.1 Coleofasciculaceae cyanobacterium
CACAACGACTGTTTAAGGCCAAGCCAAAAGGCAAGGATAGGGCATGAGCAGATTGTCCACTGACTCATTAGCACCGCCCACAAAACCCGGTGGAGAGTATCACACTAAAGACTCAAGACAATGTGTAATCGGAACGAAGTAACCTCTATATATCTCTAGGAATGGTCGATGTCCAGTAGGTGCTAACCACATGATATATAGGGGCGGGATTGAATCAGAAGCTAACGCCAATTTGTAATGAATTGGATATGCTGACGGATTCACGATAACTCCAAAGGAATTGAACAAGTAGCAATATATATGTCTGTGCGATTCGTTGCTATTAGGAGCTTCTAGAGAATAGAAGGGTATGAGTAGCGTCTAGAGAGGCCACGGAGGAAAAACAAACAAGAGCCTGTACTAGATAACTGAATTACGGATGTGAGTGAAAATCTCACTCGCTAAGGGAAAGCGAACTCCCGACCTGGCCACGCCGAGTTAGAACTTACCAATGACAGAGCGAAGCTGGCAACAGGCCCCAACCATGAGCTAATGTGATAGGCACTCTGGGGGTAATGGGGAGACGGCATGGGTAGATTAACGAATGTCCTAAAAAAGCGTCTTATCTATGAGCAGGAATCACTCAATCTTCCTGACTTCACACGGACAACTCCCGCACCACAAAGACATAATAGGTGCATCCCTGGGAACCATGTAGGCGAATTGGACAACCCTAAACCGTCATAACAATCTGTAATTCGGAACGAAGAAAAACGTTGAGAAAAGTCTCTGGAAATCGATAACCAGAGTAGGTGGGAAGCACGGAAATCTTTCCAACGGGTAGGATGCAAGCCCAAATTGCTTGCAGGGTAATCAGCGTAGATAAATTGAGTAACAGAGCACGCTTAGACACATGATTAATCATAGTGAAGCCTGGAGCAACCAAAACTGGAGGAAACTCCAAACAAACTTGTTCCGCCTCCAAAAACGAATCTATAAAGCCATGCAGAACGGAGACAACCGCAAGGTCAAAAATCTTCAACGCTTGGTGCTGAAATCCCGCGCTGCAAGGATGCTTGCTGTACGACAAGTAACTCAGCTAAATTCTGGGAAAAAGACTTGTGGGATAGATGGTCTCAAGTCCTTAAACTTTGAACAAAGGCTTGATTTAGCAGAAACGCTAAAACTCGCAAACAACTGGGAACATGAAGGACTCAGGGAAGTTGAAATCCCTAAGAAAAACGGGAAAATACGAACCCTAAAAATACCGACCATCGCAGATAGAGCTTGGCAATGTCTTGTCAAATATGCTTTAGAACCCGCCCACGAGGCTACATTCCATGCCCGCAGCTACGGCTTTAGACCAGGCAGAAGAACACAAGATGCACAAAAATACATCTTTGACAACCTCAAAAGCCTAGTCAACGGTCAAAATAAAAGGGTAATCGAATTAGACATTGAAAAATGTTTCGACAGAATTAACCACACAGCAATTATGTCCAAAGTAATTGCACCCCGACAAATCAAAATCGGGCTGTGGAGGTGCTTAAAGGCAGGGGTAAATCCTGAGTTCCCAGAACAAGGAACACCCCAAGGTGGTGTAGTTTCACCATTACTAGCCAATATAGCACTGAATGGGATAGAAGACATCCACCCTTGCGTTAGATATGCGGATGATATGGTGTTTTTCCTTAAACCCAACGACAAAGCTGAAAAGATCATAAAAAAAGTACAGCAATTTCTAACAGAGCGTGGGATGAATGTATTAACAGTAAAGACAAAGATTACGCGGTCTATCGAAGGCTTTGATTTCTTGGGATGGCACTTTTTGGTGCAGAAAAACGGAAAATTTCGATGTACTCCCAATAAGGAAAACTACGAAAAGCTCCGCAAGAAAGTCAAAGCTATAGTCAATAGTTCTGTATTAGCCACAACCGCCAAAGCGAAGAAGCTAGCCCCAATAATCAGAGGTTGGAAAAATTATCACCGCTATTGCCAGATGGACGGGTCAAGGTTTAGTTTATGGTACTTAAGCCAAGATGCCTTTAATCGGTTCAAAACCGACAAAAACAAAGGCAAAAATGAAGCCAAGAAACTCGTCAATCAAGCATTTCCAGCGGTCCCTTACTCCGAGAATAAATTCGTTATGGTTAAAGGAATAAAATCCCCCTATGACGGAGACCTTCTTTATTGGAGTAAAAGAAATTCCCACCTTTATGACGGACAGACAGCTAAAGCGCTCAAACGGCAAGGTGACAAATGTGGTCACTGTGGGCTGTACCTAGACCATAACGAAAGGGTACATCTGCACCATATCAACGGCAATCACGACAACTGGAAAACTAAAAACTTAGTTGCTATTCATGAGTCATGCCATGATTAGACATCTCCGAAAAATAAATAAATTGTGATAGAGTAATAAAAAATTTAATTTTTAGTGGCTAATTAAGACCATTATGCTTGAGTACATTCACAGTCATCCACAAGAATCAGAACGTTTATTAGGTATCAAGTATGAACAGCTAGAAAAGTTATTAAAACAAGCAGAAAAACTTCACAATAATAAGCAAGAAATAGCCACAGCTAAAAAAGTTAGAATAATTACTTCTGGTGGTGGTAGGCCACCTAAATTATCTACCTCAGCAACATTTTATTTTAACCTTAACT
>JBAUJE010000376.1:0-18569 GCA_049683475.1 Coleofasciculaceae cyanobacterium
GTGTTAATAGTTATAACCCAGGTTTGGGTCAGTCTTATTACCCCCAAAACCAAGTACCGTTACCGCAAACCCTGCCTACTGGCCCGGTCGGTGTTAATAGTTATAACCCAGGTTTAGGTCAGTCTTACTATCCACAAAACCAAGTACCGTTACCGCAAACCCTGCCTACTGGCCCGGTCGGTGTTAATAGTTATAACCCAGGTTTAGGTCAGTCTTATTACCAACAACCTAATCAAGTACCGTTACCCAATGCGGTCAACCCCAACTTTTCTCCTGCGGGAACGGCAGTATTGGGGCAGGTTTCTCCACCATCTCCTACTTCTGTCACGCAGTTAGGACAGGTTTCACCTGCTCAAGATCCCTCCCTGTTTGGCAGTAAGCCTTTGAATTCTCCCTCCTTACAATTCCAGGGAACTTATGTTTTGCAAGGTGACGAATCAGTGGCGAGGGCACGCTTAGCTGGACTCTACCCACTGAGTTCGCGAGCACTTTTTGGGGCTACCGTCGATTTAACGAGTGAAGCTAGTGGCTTGGCCGATTCTCCAGGAGAGGGATTAAATCTTAACGAGCTTTATTTCTCAACGGCTCCTATTGCCAATCTACCCAATCTTCGTTTCGTTGTTGGTCAGTTAGATTTAACCTCTTACTTTGATCGCAACAGCTTTGCCAAAGATGGAGTATCCCATTTCTTCAATCCAGTTTTTCAGACTAATCCAGCCTTGAGTGCTACTGGGATTTCTTCCCGTCCTGGTGCTTTAGTTAACTGGACATTGAACGACAACCTAGAAGCGAAGGCAGCATTCTTTTCCTCTTCCCCTGATTTGGGAGACTTTTCCTTAGATGGATTTGCTGGAGAAGTTGGTTTTCGTTTTGGCAATGCAATTATTCGCGGTACTTATGCTACAGGCCGAGACGCTGGTTCAGATACTGGTTTCCAGGAAATTTTTTCTGTATCCCGCGGCGATGACGATTTTGGTCTGGAGTCTGGTGACCGCGAAACGGCTTTTGGTGTTAACGCAGAAGTCTTTGTACCTGAGTTGAATATGGGTATATTTGGTCGTTATGGCCACTATGAAAACCAGGACTTGGATGAAGGTGGAAATACCTACAGTTTGGGGGTTAGCTTCCTGGATGTCTTTACCCAAAATGACCGGCTGGGACTAGCCTATGGTCGAGGTTTATCCAACGAAAAAATACGCGAACAAAACGATGATGATATACCCGACGTTTTGGAGCTGTTCTACGACTTGCGTGTAGCCCGCAATTTTAGGCTTGGTTTTACACTCCAGCAGCGCGATGGCTTCTCGGAAACTTACGCCGGTTTTCGGGTAAAAACAGAATTTGACATCATTCCTCAACGGAGATTGGCCCCATGAGTCAGCTGAGTGGCCATATCTTGGCTAAAAGCAAACGCAAAAAAACAACTACTTTAGATCCTCCCTTTCACAAAGGGGACAATAATGGGAAAAATCGCTTTGGGCTGGGAACTTGTAAATGGTTACTGGTTACTTCCCGCTCGATTAGTTGGGGGTTTTGCCTAATTTGTCTAAGTCTGACCGGAAACCTCTTGAATCTGCCATTTTGGGATAACATACCAGTTGCCCAAGCTCAAACCCAATCCGCGTCTGTAAGAGAAGGTTTTACCCTCTTAAGGCAAGGGCGAGTAGAGGAGGCAATTTCGGTTTTAGAGAGAGCAGTGCAAAATTCTCCTCAGTCCGTAGAGGCTAAGTTAGGTCTTGCGATCGCCTATCGACGGCAGGGTTTAGTTGACCAAGCTTGGAATGCCTATCAACAGGTAATACTTCTAGACCCGACTAATGAGCTGGCCCTTAAGTCAATTGGTTTGTTGGCTACTTACAGTTCAGAGCGGCAAGTTACGGGAATTGAAGCCCTTACCACTTTCTTGCAGTTGAATCCCAATGACATTGAAGCTAGGGGTTTACGAGGTTTGCTCCTGGGATATCAGGGAAGATACAACGAGGCAATAGCAGATTATGAAATTGTGCTTTCTGCCAACCCCACACCTGATGTCTTGCTAGGTGCCGCTGAAACCTATACCTATAGCGGCAATCCCCAACAAGGACTGGACTTGTTTAGCCGCTATCTAGCCAGTGGAAAAGAAATCACTGACTATAGTGCAGTTGCCTATGCCAAGGCTTTAACAGATACGGGTAATTCCTTCCAGGCAATACAGGTTCTGGAAAACCAACTAAGAAAGTCAAGTACATTGGACGATTTGGCGATCCAGATTCGGGCTAACCTTTCCCAAGCCTATGTAGCTAATGGACAAGTTAATCAAGCCCTAGCGGTACTGGAGCCATTACAAGGTAGGGCCGATGCTGTTTTGCCCTTGGCGCGATCGCTCAATGAAATTCGCAATGAGACTGGTAACGAAGCTCTTGCTGGGCAAGTAGCTAATCTTTACCGTCAGGCTTTGGCCGGAATCCCTAATCCTGAGCCCAAGTTTTTGCAGGAAGTTGCTGATATCTTCAGTGGCATACCTAGCGAGAAGCAGACAGCCCTGCAATTGTATCGACAACTAGTAGCCAGTCAACCTAATGACCGTTCCCTATTTGTCAAGCAATTGGCACTAGAAAGTCAACTAGGTTTAATTTCTGAACCTCAATTACGTCAGGGTCTAGCTGCGGCCGTTCAACCTTTGCCGACAGACCCAAATGAGCAACAACAGTTGGCCCAAGCCCTAGTGGGAATTGACCCTCCTGGCCCGGAATTTATACCAGTCTATCTTAGTCTGTTACAAGCTGGTGTCGATGCACCCTTTTTAAATTTCCGGGTTGCTCAGATGTATATCGAAGCTAATAATCTCCCTCAAGCCAGAAACGCCTTAGCCGCTTACGTGACAACACCTGATGGTACCCAGGATTTAGCCCCTCAGTTGCTAGCAGCAGAAATTGAGCGTCGCGAGGGTTCATTAGAGGCGGCTGCTGTGCGTTACCAAGGTTTGATTGCTAGTAATCGAGCCGACGGAGATATTCTTAATGCGGCTTTGCAAGGTCTTTCTGGCATTCGTCTTGCCCAAGAACGACCACTAGATGCTTTGGCTATTTATGACCAACTAATTGCTCGTAACCCTCAAGATACAAGACTTCAGTTAGCAAGAACCAGTTTGGCCTATGAAGCTGATTTAGTTTCAGAGGCGCAAGCAGAGGCAGTTCTTAACTACTGGCTAGGAACTCAACCGGCTAACAATACGCCACCGGAGCTATTTGCCCTAGTTGGCACGTTGCCGGCCAATGCGAGACGGGAACCCTTATATAATGCACTGCTCCAAATCGACCCAAATAATATACCAGTGCAAACTAGAGCAATTCAGGTGCTGGCAGAGCGTAGTCCAGCCTTAGCTCGGTCACGGGTAGCTCAGTTGGTAGCTCGCGATCCCAGCAACGTTGCTAACTACTTCTTGCAAGGACAGCTAGCCCAAGCCATAGACGATTTAGAACTGGCTGGTCTCACCTACGAGAGAATTTTGGTAGCTCAGCCCAGTAATAGAGATGCCCTGGCCGCTTTAGGAGGTATTCGCTTTCAACAAAGACGCTTTGACTCAGCCAGAGAGTTATATTCCCAAGCGATTGCTCTAAAACCAAACGACTGGACACTCCGCCAGACACTAGTTGACCTGAGCCGATCCCAAGATTTGCCAATAGCTGCCTTGAGTGAGCTAGAAGCACTGCAAATTGAACAATTTGAGCGAGGGATTCCGACTGGTGAGCTAGTCCGCAAACGACAGGAAATCCAGGAAGACTTTCTGAGAAGGCGTGGATTTCAACCGCCTTGGGAACGCTTTTAACTCCCACGCCCAAACGATTGTGAAGATGCTGCTTGTAACGATGGTGTTCAAATTGATTCTTCAGGTGATTAAATCTCAGGGTTGGCTAAAAACCACTGCTTTTTGGGCAGTTTTGTTGAGTGTGGCTGGTTGTGTTGACATCCCCTCAACTCAAAAGCCAGAAACCACCCCATCTCCTTCACCTGTAACTCAACCTGTTGGCTCACCCGTAGCCACTTCCCCTCCTCCATCTTTACCTCCATCGACGGCTAACCGAAAGCTGCTCGAAGAAAGCTGGATTATCTACCGACAACAATTTATTCAAGAAGACGGACGGGTAATTGACTACGAAGCCAGCGATCGCTCAACCTCTGAAGGGCAAGCCTATGCCATGCTCAGGGCTGTGCTGATCAACGACCCGAAGACCTTTGATCTTACTCTAGACTGGGCAGAAGACAACCTCCGTCGGTTCTCCAGTACGGGCGAACCTCTAGATCAACTGTGGGCTTGGAAATGGGGAACTGACCAAGCCGGGAAATGGGGGCCAATCGATAATAATTTTGCCAGTGACGCTGATATTGATGCTATCACGGCTCTGATTCTGGCTTCCCGTCGTTGGAATCGTCCTGAATATCTGGAGTTAGCACGGGTCAAACTAGAGGATTTGTGGAAATTTTCTACTGTAGCTGCGGCTACCCCTGGAAGTAAGCGCTATCTACTACCTGGCCCGGCGGAAGCCTTTGTACCTTCGGCATCTACCGTCTACCTCAATCCTTCTTACTTTGCTCCTTATGCTTTTCGCCTCTTTGCTCAAGTCGATCCTGACCATAACTGGCTCAGTTTGGTAGAAAGTAGCTACCAGGTATTAGAAAAATCTTCTCAGGTTTCGGCTGTAGGCTTACCAGGTGATTGGATTGTTCTTGATCTCCCGACTGGTCAATTCCGACCAATGCCACCTGAGAGCAAACTCCAAAGTGTCTACAGCTTTGATGCCTATCGTGTTTGGTGGCGAATAGCTTGGGACATGGCTTGGTTCAAGCCTCCAGAAGCCGAGCGCTATCTGAATTCTGCCACCCAACACCTACAAGAGTTATGGGCATCTTCAGGGCGTCTACCAGCTCGTATCAACATAGAGGGGCAATCAACTGTCAGTTATGATGCAACCTCCCAGTACGCCATGCTTTATTTAGCCTTCAGTTTAATTGCTCCTGAAACTGCCGAGCAGTTATTGGAGCAGAAACTGTTGCCTAGATATAACCAGGGAATTTGGGACGATGAATCAGCCTACTACACTCAAAACTTGGCTTGGCTAGCACTTTTGCCTCCTTCAGCTATTGATCAGCAACTACTCAAGCCTGAGCAGAAAAATCCCTAACTCACGGATTAACAACTAGCAAGATTTCGGTATTGAATGATTGCCATTCCTTACCCATGCTGACTTAATTGTTCCATCCTCTAGTCCCCTATTTTTTTGGGTTCTAGGCTTTGACCTAATCTCAATCGATTAACCACTGACCTATGAAACGCTTGTTTCGTCCTTTTCAACCTCTCCTTACTAGCCGTTCTCGGCAAACTCGGCCGCGATTTTGGCTTCTACTACTCTCTACCGCCTTAGTCTTGGTACTAGGAACGAGCGCTACTGTGGTATTTGCCCAAAGCGATAGCGGCATTAAACAGCAAGAAGAACAGTTTATTCAGGAGTTCGCCTTACCGAAAGACCCCCCTAAGCCTCCAGTCTATAAGCCTCAGCCTGCTCCAAAACGACAGAGTTCTCCAGCGCCACAGCGGCAGAGTTCTCCAGCACCGCAACGACAGAGTTCTCCAGCACCGCAACGGCAGAGTTCCCCAGCGCCACAGCAGCGCAGTAGTGGGTCTAGCTCATCCCCCCCAAGGCAACAGAACGCTGCCCCTCGACCGACATCAAGACCTTCAACCAGTAGCTCTAGGGCCACAACTCAATCATCCTCAAGCTCTACAGAAACTAGTCCTAGTGAGGATTTGCCGGAAGATACCTATCTTCTAGAGTTCAATCGCTCTCCTGTGGTAGGCAATCGTTTACGTTTACGAGGCGTTTATTCCGAAACGAGATTGGGCTTTACCCGTCCTCGCAGTTGGGATCCAGAATCAGTCACAGCTAAAGCCATAATTCGCTTCCAACATTCACCAGCCCTGATTGCCAGCCGCTCTAGTCTAACAGTTCAAGTCAACGGTCGAAGTATTGGTAGTGTACCTCTTAACCGCAAGGCTTCTGAAGTTGGCAACGTGGTTTTTGGTGTTCCGAAGGGAGTAATTCAGGACTACAATGATCTTTCCATTGTCGCTCAGCAACATAATGACCCTGAATGTAGTGACCCTGGCGACCCCACCCTCTGGACAGAGATTCTGCCTGATTCAAAATTAGAGTTCACTTTTAAACCTCAACCACTACCCCTAACTTTTAATCGCTATCCTTATCCCTTCTTTGACGAACTTGCCCTAGAGGCCAATCGCATTACGTACCTGCTACCTAAACTAAGTGAAGCTTGGCTGACTTCAGCACCTCGCTTCCAAGCAGCTTTGGGTCGCTTAGCCAATTTCCGTCCTGTAGATACTCGTCTAGTTGAAGATATCGACCAAGCGGAATGGGGAGAGAGGTTGGTGGTAATAGGTACTCCAGCCGATCAACCGGCTCTAAAAGATTTGGATTTGCCCTTTTCCGTTAATGGCAACCAAATTTTGGATGGTAATCAGTTGGCTTTACCTCCAGATGTTGGGGTGCTGATGCTGACTACAACCCTTGACGGCGGTGTTCCTGTACTAGTTGCTACGGGTAATGGGCCAGAAGGGGTTAACAAGGCAGTACAGTTTTTGGTACGGCCAGATGTCAAGAAACTGGGTACTGGTCAGGCAATATTAGTCAACCAACTTAATGAAGTACCAACACCCTCAGCTCGTGATTGGTCAGGTTACCTACCGGAGAAAAACTCCTTTGAACTAAGCGAAATCAAAACCCAGGCGAACGGTGAGCCGTTTGAAGACATTACAGTTCGAGGTTCTGGCGCACCACCGATTGCCATTGATTTTCGGGCTTTACCAGATGATCAATTCCTGCGGGGGAGTTCTATGAACCTGCAATATAGCTACGGACCACAAATCAATCCTCGGACTTCTGTAGTGGAAGTTTTACTAGATGGAGTATTTATTGGTGGTGCGCGTTTAACGAAGGAAGATGGTGCAGAAAGAGAAACTCTCAAAGTAGATCTGCCGCCTAACCTGATCACACCCAAATCCCAACTCGAAGTAGCGTTTCGTCTCAACCCAAGGGAACCGGGCCAGTGTGGTAAGGTGACAGACCAACAGCTAACGGGTACGCTTCATGCTGACACTAGCTTTAATCTCAGTCGAGAAATCTCTGCCCAACTGCCTAATCTAGAGCTGTTCCAGTCAGGTTTTCCCTTCACAACTCCCCAAGATCTTTCCAATACAGCAATTGTTTTACCAGATTCTCCCTCTGATGGAGAACTGCTAACCCTACTAGCATTCAGTGAACGTCTAGGAAGGTTGAGCAAATCAGATTCAGTCCAGCTAGAGACTTATACCACTGATGTCTTGCCCTTAGAAATTAATGAGACTCACCATCTAGTGGGAATTGGTACTTGGGATAAGTTCCCCTTCCCGGAAGTGTTTGATGGGGGTGGTTTCCGCTTAGGTAGTGCCCTTTCGCGCCAGTCTAATCAAGGAACTATCCAAACCTTACCAGATGAAGATGGCGTGATTAAAGAAGTCGTATCGTCCAAAAACCGCAAGCGAGTAATTTTGGCTCTCACGGCTCGTAATTCGAGTGGTTTAGAAAGGGTACGACAGATCCTCAAAAAAGACTCTTGGTTCTTCCAACTTCAAGAGGATACCGCAGTGATTAGCTCTAATCAGCAAGACCCCTCTGGCTATGACCCCAATGCCTATAAACTTGAGTTCTTCCAACAGGCAGAGTCTACAACACGCTTGGAAAACACAACACCATTGAGTAAAGCTAGGCGCTTTATTCAAGATAACTGGTTATTCTTACCAACCGGCATTTTGGCGATCGCGCTCTTGCTTTACGGTGTTAGTCAGCTTTATCTCAAACGCTTTACCGATAAAAAGGGTGAAACTGCCTCCTAGAACCTACAGGACTTAAGTACTAAGGTTATCTGTTGAAACGGGTTGTGGGGAATGGGTCATTTCCCTGTTCCCTATTCCCTGTTCCCTGTTCCCTGTTCCCTGTTCCCTATTCCCTATTCCCTGTTCCCTATTCCCTGTTCCCTTTATTACCAAAACATGTCTTTTGCTCCTTTACCTAGAAAGTCAAGACGACCTGGACCTCAGCGATCTAGAATAACTAGTTTGCTGGTTGATTCCCTGCCCAGATTTTTTGATCGCTTGCTTAGACCGTTGGGAATGTCGCCGTTGAAGTGGCTGATACTCCTACTCATGGCGCTATCGATTCCCCTGATTGTGACACCGCTGCAACTTTGGCAGCAGGCTGCTGTAGCCTTTGTACTGGTTGTCATTGGTCAACTGACGGTACGGGCCGAGTCAAAGCAGTCTGACAAAAAAACCAGTGAATACCTGCATTTATTGTTAATCTGGCTCTCTTTGGTAACGACAATGCGTTACCTGTACTACCGAACTAGTTACACCTTAAACTTTGATACCTGGATTAATGGTACAGTCTGTCTGCTCTTATTTGGGGCAGAATTGTATGCGATTCTTACCCTGGTATTAGCCTATTTTCAAACCCTGAGAATTCAAGACCGTCAACCAGTCGATCTTTCGGCTTTTCCTCAAGAAGAATGGTTTACAGTTGATGTCTACATCCCGACCTATAACGAAGATGTCGAGATTGTCCGTAAGACAACACTTGCGGCCTTGGCCATGGACTATCCGGAGGAGAAAAAACTTGTTTATGTCCTAGATGATGGTCGTCCGGAAAGATACAAAGTTGATGACCCTCGTCGGCAAACGGCCCAAGAACGTCGAGATCAGTTGCGCGAAATGTGCGAAGAACTTGGTGCAACCTTGATGGTACGGGACAGTAACGAACACGCAAAAGCTGGTAACATTAACACTGCCTTTCGCCGCACTCCAGGTAATTTGGTACTAATCCTCGATTGTGATCACATGCCCACACGACAGATGCTTATGCATACGGTGGGTTTTTTCTTTGATCCGAAAGTGTCATTTGTCCAAACTCCCCACTGGTTCTACAATCCTGACCCCTTTGAGCGCAACCTACTTACTGGTGGTAGCATCCCGGTGGGTAATGAACTCTTTTACAAAGTATTGCAAAAAGGCAACGACTTTTGGAATGCAGCTTTTTTCTGCGGTTCAGCAGCAGTAATTCGTAAAGAGCATGCTCTCCAAGTGGGAGGAATTGCCACGGAGACGGTTACAGAAGATTGCCATACTGCTTTCCGCCTCCATTCTCTAGGCTACAAGTCAATCTACTACGACAAAATTATGATTGCCGGCCTAGCGCCGGAGAAATTTTCTTCTTATGTTGGTCAGCAGGTACGCTGGGCCAGGGGTATGGCTCAGATTTTGCGTCTTGAGAATCCCATGTTTAACCCCAAGCTGAATCTAACTATACCCCAGCGTATTTGTTACTTCAGCGCTACTTCCCACTTTTTCTATGGCATACCTCGACTCATCTATGCCATCACTCCTACCCTGTTTTTGCTGTTCGGCATCAGACCAATTCAAGGTTTGGGTTTAGAGACTTTGGCCTATGCCATGCCTCACATTCTCCTCTCCCTGAATGCTAACTATATCCCCTATAAAGGAGTTCGCTTTTCCTTCTGGAATGAAATTTTTGAATTTGTGATGTCCTTTCAGGCAGGATATGTCACCACAATGGCCCTAATTGACCCTAGTTTGGGTTCCTTTAACGTGACTGATAAGGGGCAGACGGTAACTAAACGCTACTTTGACTGGGAGTCTGTAATTGGTCTGTTGTCGGTGATGGCATTAATTGTCCTTGCCTTAATTTTTATTCCCTTTTGGCTGCTGCTGCGTCCGGAGGATTGGGAAGCAGTTACAGTTAATGGCCTTTGGTGCGTATTTAACTTAGTTCTACTGCTAGCAGCTGTTCTTGTTGCCTTTGAGCAACCACAACTACGGGTTTCCCACCGTTTGCCAAGAAAGCTTGAGGCCAAAGTTCACAGCTTGGGTCAAACCTGGGTTGGTACAACAATCAATATTTCGGAAACGGGTGCTTTAGTTGCTTTAGATGGTACACCGGACTTGCCGGATGAAGTGGAAATAGAATTGGTCGGTGATTTTGGTAAGCAGGCATTTCTCCAAGCACAGATTATTAGGGCAACACCCCTAGCTGGCAATCAAACTAGATTAGCCATTGATTTCATCAATCTCACTAACAACCAGAAAGATGACCTAACTTTGGTGATCTTTTCTGATGTCTATGAATGGTATTCTCAAAACCGTGATTCAGTAGACAAACCAAGACAATCAATCTGGTTCCTTGCCACAGGTTTGATACGCTCCTTCCGAGAGTTTAAAGCTGACGCTAGTACTAAGGTACGTAAAAGCGTGCAGATTGCCGCTCAGATTTACTGGGAAGGTCAATTTTATTCTGGAACGAGTACTGAGGTGGGGATTTCTAGTCTTAGACTGGAACTAAATAACACCAGCACATCTACTGACAAAATGCTTCAAGAAGAAGATTTGGAGAAAATGAAGCAAGGTCAACCAGTAGTGGGCTTGATTTTGATTCAAGACAAAACTAATCCCCTACCAACCCGCTTTTTAGCTGAGATTGTAGAAGTAGAAAAGCTCTCCTATTCAGGAAGCAGTAACGAATCTGGTCAAAAAGTTGCTCTTGAGTTAATCTTCCCAGATAAATTTAAGCGGCAGCAGGGAGACAAAATTAAACAACTTCTGAATCGATTAAACTAGACTCGACAAGATGAACCTGATTCAGTTCCTTGTCGAACAGGGTGCTAATGCAATTAACGAATTACCTAAAGGTATCAAGCACACTCAAGAAGCCGTGGTAGAAACCATCAATTATCAATTGGTAGTTGATAACTAATTAAATCTTGGTTGATATCGTCTTCTTTTAAGATGAAATTGCCAACAATTTCTTTCTTTGTATCAATTGTATCAATCCTCTTCCTTTTAGGAGGAGGTAATTATCAATTATCAATTTTTGAAGCCAAGTCATTACCAGCGGTGCGGCTCAACTCTTACCCTGATAAGGAGTGGGCTTCACCGCTAGATTCTCTGCTTCTTACCAAAAATAATCAAAAAGGAAAATTTAGCGTCTCCTGCGACCTCTCAGGTTTCTCGCCTCGTCACTATTAGCGATATCCCGGCGTATCTTCTCCAAAGACCAATCTTCTCTCAAACGATTCAGATAGGTTCCGAGTCCACTAGGATCAGCGTCACGCCTCAATACTTCCCGATAAATCTGGTTAATCCTTTGCCGTGCTTCATCTGAGGTAGCCAGCTCACGGCGAACCCAGCTGTAATCCCTGCCACTAGCTACTCGCTCAGTGTAAGTTCTTAGACCACGACGATCAGCATCACGACCTAGCACTTCACGATAAAGCTGGTTGATTTTACCTTGAATTTCTGAGCGGCGATTATAGTTCCTGTCGTAGCGATCATTCCTATCGTAACGATCATTCCTATTATTTGGACGGCGATTACGACGCTGCCAATTCCGATACTGCTCCTCATACTGCCGAATTTCTCGCTGACTTGCTTGCCTACCGCAGACTATATCGTTATCAATCTGATCCCGAACACATAAAAGTCTTTGAGCTTGGGCCGGAGTAGCAAAAGCCGTTGCTATCAAAAGTCCAGTAATGGTCAGAGTTCCCAGTTTCATAGCTTCTGACTTCCTCAAATTGAAAATTTCTCATATCTATATAAGAAGATTTTGCCCCTTGACAGTTCCCGAAAATTAACTACTGACAATACCAGACCATTGCACTTTTTTAAGCTTGTTGCGGCGGTAGGAAAAAAAATGTTCTGGCTCTTGATAAGTGCAGTAAGGTGCTATCGCTACCTGTTCTGGAGCAATACCCAACTGCTTTAATTGTAGTGCATTGACCCGCCGCACATCTAAACGCACCCGTCCTGGTTGAAGGTCATCGAGAATTGGGGGATTAGGTAACTGCCGTAAACTCTCTAGAATAGCTTCTGGGTTGTTGGCTGTTTCTGAAGACACAACTGTAGCTCCAACTTGAGCGGCAACTGTCTCTGATACTTGGTAGACTTCACCAGCGATAGCAGGCCCCATCGCAATACGCAAATTTTCGAGACTACTTTTTTGGGCTTGCAGTCTGGCGATGGCCTTAGGCACAATACTAGAAGCCGTACCTCGCCAACCGGCATGAACTGCTGCTACCTGTCCCGTCTTCTCATCAGCAATTAGTACAGGTGTGCAGTCTGCCGTACAAACCCAGACAGCCTGCTGAGACTGCTCAGTCATAACACCATCAGCCTCTGGACTTTTCGCCTCCTGCTTACCCTCTACTGACTTACCAACAACATCTTCTATCTCTGAGGAGGTTAGTACTATGTTGCCATGTACCTGTTTGACACGATAAACACTAGCACTTGGTTGAAGTACCCCCACAATTTGATCAGGAAGACGGGGTGAAAAATGTTGGGTAAAAAAGCCGTGATGCCAAGACTCAAGCAAGCTACAAGTTAAATAGGGTAAATTTTCCCAGGTTTGCCAGTGCCAAGTATGCATAGAAATATTGTCAACTTTATCTTTAATGTATCCAATGAAACTAGGGAGCAAGCTTTGACCTAAGCTAACAAGAGTTAACAATAATTTGCTCAGAGCTAAATAGTTGTGGGATTTAATCAGCAACAGTTTACAGCAGCTCTCCTTTCCGTCAAGGAACAGCTAGCCCAGCAAAATCAACTCTCAATCACAAACTTCGTCCAAGAAATACCTATACAGATATTTGAAACTCTGCCTTCTACCAATCAAACCCTTTGGCAATTAATTAACCAAGGAGCAACAACTCCAACCCTGGTTATTGCTGAAAGGCAAACTGCTGGACGAGGTCAGTGGGGTAGATTTTGGCAATCGGAACCTGGGGGACTGTACCTATCTTTAGCCTTAGCCCCCCATCTGTCAGCTTCAGACTGTGCCTTGCTGACCATGTGTAGCGCTTGGGGTATTGCCACAGCTTTGAGGTCTTACAATTTGCCTGTTTTGCTTAAGTGGCCTAATGACCTACTGTTAGCAGGACGTAAGTTAGGGGGTATTCTTACCGAAACTCGTGTACAGCATGGTCAAATTAACAAGGCAGTAGTTGGTGTGGGTATCAATTGGAGTAATCCCACACCCGATTCTGGCATCAATTTACAATCTTTTTATGGAAATTTAGCTTTTAAGTTTCCCTCCCTTCTTCAAGAAGGGAGGGAAACTTTAGCTGTGAAGGGAATAGCTAAAGAAAGGTCAAAAGAGGATTTTCTGCCCAAACTTGAAAGTACTCACAATCGGCAAGAGTTGTTAAATCCGACGATAACTTCTCTAGAAAGTTTAGCCGCCGTTGTAGTGCAAGGACTACTATCCGGATATCAGAGCTGGTTAGAGAAAGGAGTAGAAAGATTACTTGCATCCTACCTAGAACTACTAGATAGTCTTGGAAGGCACATTCTTGTAGATGGTCAACAGGGAATTATTACAGGGGTTACAGCTACTGGTGAGTTAAAAGTTAGCTTGCTCTCGACAGCAGTTGTCGAATCTGATGGGTTACCAGGGCAAGAACTAAGGGAAGTTTACATAAAGCCTGGTACCAAAGATCTCTCGATTAACCCCAGTTAATTAATTTGTTTCAAGCTCTGTCCTCTAGAGTGGGCAGGTCAAGAAAATTTTCTCTTTATTCTTTTGTTAAAGTTGTGTGGGATTAAATGCTCTTTAATGTATAGGATGAGCTAGTCTATTTTAAGTAAGTTATTGCGGGTAAACAGCCACAGCAGATTTGGTATTAAAAATTTACGGGTTGACAGAAACCCTTCTACCTTCCGCATAAACTGACAAATCAAGTGGTGAGCAGTGAGTAAGAAATGACACAAGAAAATTCATCTGGTTGCACCCCTTTAGGACTCTTTTATGGAAGTCCTCGCCTGAGACAGGGGCTAAGTATGATTGGTAGTCTCGGAGTACTCAGCACCAGCGTGATGGTGGTGCCAACCAAGTCTCCAGCAGAAACAATAGTCATACCTACAACTTCCTCAGCCTCTCCTTCTGCTCCAGTAGCACCAGCACCAGTACCTCCTCCACGCCCTGCGGCTCAGCCTAGACCGGCTCCTCCTGCATCATTTGTAGTGCCAGCTAGACCAGCGCCAGCACCAGCACCGGCACCAGTCGTCAAGAAACCAGCACCAGCACCAGTACACGCACCAGCAGCGAGGAAACCGACACCAGCACCGGCACCAGTCGTCAAGAAATCAGCACCAGCACCAGCACCAGTAGCTAGGGAGCCAAGACCAACACCAGTACACGCACCAGCAGTTAGAAAGCCGACAATCAGACCTTCTGCACCAACGGCTTCTGCGCCAGCCCCAACAACCCCTGTGTCAAAGCAACCAGTACTGGCAGCTCCTAACCTATCTCCACCTAGCAACCCAGTCACAGCGCAGTCACCCAAGGTTCTTCTCAATCCCAATTTCTCCCAAAGGGCAGCTAATACCCCGACTGTTCCCAACAGCAACTTTATTGACCGCACGAATTACAGTGCTGGCGCGAATACTCGCCCTAGTCAACAACCTACTGTTGTCTTAACGGAAAGGTCAACAGGTTGCACTGTCACTTCTGGTGTTCCTAGTAGTCGCGCTTGTGGAGTTGCAGCATCGAGCCAGCCAGTGGCTAACTATACAGGTCGCCCGACCCAACCTGTCTCTAACCCCGTTCGTCAGCTATCAAGACCGCCAGTTGCAGCAGCAAGAAGTGTGGGTTCTGTTCCCAGACCCCAACCTGTAGTGACCCCTAGTCCGGTAAGAGTAGCTTCTCGTGTAGTTCGCTCCGTTGCTCGACCAAAATTTAACGCTTATTCAAGCAAACGTCCGGTTAAACCCAGTAATCTTGCTTACTACAAATTCACCCGCCGACCACCGGGATATTCTGAGTTAGAGCGAGATAGCTTTATCTTTCCCCTTGTTTTACCTTCTGCTATTACTTCCCGTTTTGGCTGGCGGATGCATCCAATCATGAATACTCACCGTTTCCACAGTGGTACGGATTTAGGGGCACCGCAAGGAACAGCCGTTATTGCTTCTGCTCCTGGTGAAGTGGCAACAGCCAGCGACTTGAGTGGCTATGGTTTGACAGTTATCTTACGCCATGAAGAAGGCACCCAAGAGAGCCTCTACGCTCACCTATCAGAAGTTTTCGTTCAACCAGGGGAATGGGTAGAACAAGGAACTGTAATTGGGCGTGTCGGTAATAGTGGTCTGTCTACTGGTCCTCACCTCCACTTTGAATGGCGGCATCAGACCCCCAATGGTTGGGTTGCAGTAGATGCTGGTGCCCATTTAGAGTATGCCCTGGCGCAATTTATCCAAGCCTTAGAGGTAGCTCAGGTAGCTGAGCAGTCTGAGTCTCAAATTACTCCAAAATCTGACTCTTAATTAAAAGGTGTGTAAGGAGGATAGGGAAATTAACAAATACCCTTCCCCTTTCGCCTTTCAAAGATATCCATTCTCAAGCAAAAATGAGGGAGAAATTTCCTCAAAATTACCCAAAGCTGGGTTTCTCTGACCGAGCAGCTTTTCTACATACTTGCCCAAAATATCACTCTCTATATTGACCCAGCTGCCAATTTGTAGTCGGCTCAGATTAGTATGAGCATATGTATGGGGAATCACTGCCACCTTAAACCAGCTTCCTTGAGGGTCACAATCTGCAATTGTTAAACTTACCCCATTGATAGCAATACTACCTTTCGGTACAAAATAACGAGCAACTCGGCTCTGCCAAAGTTCTTTCATTGATGGTACTGCGGCAAAGCGCATCTCCCATGAATTGGACGTTTCTACCGATTCGAGCAAGCAGCCGATACCGTCTATGTGACCGGTGACAAAGTGACCACCTAGCTTGCTGCCAACCCGCACAGACGTTTCCAAGTTGACGTAAGTAGCAGCCTGTTGTCGCTGTGACAGAGTAGTGCGTCGCAAGGTTTCATCGGAAGCGATAGCAACAAAGCCTTGTTGCCCAACTTCTTCAACAGTCAGGCAAATACCATCAACTGCCACGCTGTCACCGAGCGCTAAATCTTGTAAGATAGCAAGCGAGGCCTCAGAGGAGACACAGGAAATATTAAAGTGATCGCCTGTGAGTGATCCAACTGTTCCCAGAGCTTGAATTAATCCTGTAAACACTGTTGTTTGTTCAACTCCTGAGCTTGTTTTGAATGGCTTATGGTAGGGATATATCTAGTAATTCTCTATGTTTTTTTCGTGAAGTGTAAGAGCAAACGTCCTGAGACTGGGGCATACTGGGAGAATATAACCTTGTTGGTCACCCATCAATGTAGGTTCTCCGGGACTGATTCGGACGGTTTGCCAGTGAAGTGATTTAGATTAAAAGATATTACTTTTTGGTTACAACCCCAATCCGTCGATAACTAGTTTACCGCTTTGCTTTAATGCCCCCAACGCCGACCGTCTTCTAGAGGCTAAGCTGATGATTGAAATGAAAGTTGCTGGAATTGCGTTAGATGCTGTCACACGCAGCCCGATAGTATTGCTTAAAGATGGCTCAGATCGAAGGGCACTGCCAATTTATATTGGGCAAGATCAGGCAAAGGCAATTATCAGTGCTTTAGAAAAACAAAAACCACCCAGACCTCTCACCCATGACTTATTCGTTAATCTGCTCGAAGGGTGGAATATGGTTTTGGAGCGAATTATTATTCACTCGCTTCAAGATAATACTTTCTATGCAATCCTGTCCGTTCGTCAAGGGGAGCAAACCAGAGAAATAGATGCTAGACCTAGCGATGCGATCGCCATCGCCTTACGCACGGGTAGCCCTATCTGGGTTATGGAAGAGGTAATCGCTGATGCTTCCATACCAGTTGATAGAGATGCTGACGAAGAAGAACGAATTGCTTTCCGGGAGTTTGTCTCTAAGCTTCGCCCGGAGGATTTTACCCAGAGCAGAAGATTTAGAAGCGGCGAAGCCTAGCGAAAGAAGACTGGGTTTTGCCGTTACAACTTTAGAATCTAGAGGTGTTAGTTCTTAGATACTCTAGGCTAAAGATGATTACCCTAAAAGCCTAGTGTTTAGTGCCTAGCATCTCTAGAAATACAACCCGTTGTCTCTTGCCAACTAGCAAGACATTGACTTAAAGTTAATAGCTCAACATGCTCTACCGACGATTCGGGAAAACTAATCTGCCTCTGTCAGTATTTTCCCTGGGTACCATGCGCTGTTTATCTTCTTTTGAAAATGCTTGTAAAACGGTGCAGCAGGCAATAAGCTTAGGAATTAACCACCTGGAAACTGCCAGGGGTTACGGTCAGAGTGAACAGTATCTGGGCAAAATCCTGACAGAAGAGTTGTCAGTACCACGAGAGCAGCTATACATTACTACTAAGCTGCCACCTACATCTGACGCTGATTTGATGAGTCAATGGTTAGAGCAATCCTTAGAACACCTACAGCTTGACTATTTGGATTGTTTAGCTATTCACGGTATCAATACTTGTGAGCATTTAGCCTGGATAGAATCACCGACTGGTTGTATGCAAGCAGTGCAAAAGGCAATAGCTAAAGGTCAGATTCGCCATCTTGGCTTCTCCACTCACGCGCCATTAGATGTAATCTTGGCGGCAATAAACACAGATTTATTTGAATTTGTCAACCTACATTACTATTACTTTTTTCAACGTAATATAGCGGCAGTTGAGTTAGCCCACCAAAAGGATCTAGGTGTCTTTATTATCTCCCCAGCCGATAAGGGAGGGAAGCTCTACACCCCATCGCCCACCCTAGAAAAGCTGTGCTATCCTTTCTCACCCTTAGAACTTAACTATCGTTTTTTATTAAGCGATCGCCGTATTACCACCCTGAGTGTTGGACCAGCTAACCCAACTGAACTGACAGTACCTTGTCAAGTCGCAGATCGAGGTGGTTCCCTGACAGCAAAGGAAAAAGAAATACTCTCTCGCCTGGAGACTCAGCTTATTAATAGTTTGGGTAAAGAGCGCTGTAGTCAATGCTACCAATGCCTACCTTGTCCAGAAAATATTAATATTCCCGAAATTCTGAGGCTGCGCAATTTAGCTGTTGCCTACGATCTGACAGACTATGGCAAATACCGCTATGGCATGCTAGAAAATGCTGGTCACTGGTTTCCTGGCGTTAAGGGAAGTCGTTGCACTAGCTGCGGAGACTGCTTACCTCGCTGTCCTGAACAGCTAGACATTCCCTCACTTCTCCAGGACACCCACCAGCGTTTAGCAGGCTCTCCTCGTCGTCGTCTTTGGGAATAGTGACATACTCCCCTCCCAAATCTACGTATTATGGAAGGGGCTTCTAAAAGAGAGAGAGTTGAACCCAATCTTCTTTTAAAAGTTCGCGCTTCTCAGGCTGGCTATCGCCACAGCCTCCACGCGCAGCGCCAGAAGCTCGACTTGGGGAGACCCCAAGACCGCACTGGCTTGACAAGATGAGTCCCACCTCGCTTAATGCCCGATTCAAAATGTTGCGACCAGCATTCTCGTCGCGGTCTAAGACACAGTTACACTTCGGGCATTGGTGAGTGCGAAC
>JBAUJE010000377.1:0-32683 GCA_049683475.1 Coleofasciculaceae cyanobacterium
CATAATCTGCCCCATTATTGCGGTAGTGAAAGAGGCTGATATTCCAGTTGGGACTCATGGCACCAACGAATTTCATTAAAGCACCAGGACGTTCGGGAAACTCAAAACGGTAGAGTAATTCATTTTCAGCCAAAGAAGAATGGCCACCAACCATGTGGCGCAGGTGCATTTTGGTTAGTTCGTCATCGGTTAAGTCAAGAGTTTTGAAACCACAAGCTTCAAAGCTTTCTACCATTTTTGCCGCATCGGTGCGGTTGGCTATTTGCACACCAACAAAAATATGGGCTTCTTTTTGATCAGCAATGCGATAGTTAAACTCGGTGAGGTTGCGCTTGCCAATGCAATCACAGAATTTGCGTAGACTACCTGGTTCTTCAGGAATAGTGACAGCAATGATGGCTTCCCGACGTTCGCCAAACTCTGCCCGTTCTGCCACAAAGCGGAGGCGGTCAAAATTCATGTTAGCACCGCAGGCCCCGGCAATTAAGGTTTGGTCTTGGATTTGTTCCCTTTCGGCGTAGGCTTTGGCGGCTGCAACGGCTAGTGCGCCTGCTGGTTCTAAAATTGAGCGTGTATCCTCAAATACGTCTTTAATCGCAGCACAGGTATCATCTGTGTCTACTAGAATAATTTCATCTACATACTGCTGACACAAACGGAAGGTTTCTTCCCCCACTTCCCGCACCGCCACACCATCGGCAAATAAACCTACCTGAGACAGGCGCACTCGTTTCCCAGCTTTCAGCGATTGAGACATAGCATCAGCATCAACTGGTTCAACGCCAATAATCTTGATTTCCGGACGCAACCTTTTCACATAGGCCCCAATTCCAGAAATTAGGCCTCCTCCCCCAATGGCCACAAAAATGGCATGGATGGGTTGCTGATATTGCCGCAGAATTTCCATGCCGATGGTTCCCTGGCCAGCGATGACATGGGGATCGTCAAAGGGATGAATAAAAGTTAAGCCTTTTTCAGCTTCTAGTTGACGGGCAACAGTATAAGCTTCATCATAGGTTTCTCCCTCCAATACAACCTTTCCGCCACGGGCTTTAACTGCGTTTACTTTAACCTGGGGTGTGGTGACAGGCATGACGATAATGGCTTGGGTTCCTAGCTGACTGGCAGCCAGGGCAACTCCTTGGGCATGGTTTCCGGCTGATGCCGCGATTACCCCTTGGGCCAGCAAATCCGGTGGCAGTTGCGCCATTTTATTGTAAGCCCCCCGCAGTTTAAAGGAAAAGACGGATTGCATGTCTTCCCGCTTGAGCAGGAGTTTATTATGGAGTCGTGCTGATAGGTTTGGGGCGTATTCAAGGGGGGTTTCTTGAGCAACGTCGTAGACGCGAGCGGTGAGGATTTGTACGAGGTAGTCGCAGAGCATGGGAAATAGGGTGGCAGATGCGGGATAGGGGACAATTTTACCCTACGGCCTGTTACCGCAATATACCAACCAACTTTCTCAAGATTTTTGGGCGTTGCTGAATCGCGGTGTGATTTTTCAAGCGAGCGCTTGAAAAAAAGCCACAGTTTAATTCTTATGCAATGTCCTGGATATTGCCTAATTTGAGTATGATGACCACATCCAAGCTTCAGCGTTTCCTCGTTCTATTGTCTGTATCGTCAGGTTGGCTAGCGATCGCTCCTGTAGATTTGTTTTTGCTACATATCAGCTCAGCACTGATGCTATTGCCTCAGCGCTGCTGCCAAGCAAATCATATTACACCTAGTTTTTAGGTGTAGGAACACTATCGCTTTTCCGCAGAGTAAATAAAACAATTCCAATAACTAGAAATGCGATTCCCCACCACAGGGAGTTACCTGGGAGTACTTTGAGTAAGAGCGTCACAATTCCTGAAGTAATAAGTGACCACCCTATCGTTGTTTTATACTGCATAAGTTGTAACTAAGTCCTCTTGTCTGAATGTCTTATTAAGTAGGGAGTAACTCACCCCTCTCTGCTGCTTACATTAGTTGGAAAATCAGACAATAGCCTCCATCAATAGGCATAATTCCCTAATAAAGATGACACTCATAGTGGAGATATGGAAACCACTACTTTTTTCAGGATAACTTCCTCTTCATTACTCCACTCTTGCCATTCCTAGATTGCAGAGTGTGAGCTTGAGTGGATGCAGAACCTAAACCATTGTAAAGTAGTTGGGGCTTGCAGTCTCAGCTATGAATAACAGCAAAAATCTCTCTCAACATTATTTAGTACTCTTAGGAATTATTGTTTTAGGTACAGTCTTACGCTTCTGGCATCTAGAACTTAAGCCTCTTTGGTTAGATGAAGTATTGACTGCTTTATTTAGTCTGGGGCATAGTTACAATGATTTGCCCCTAGAAGTCGTTTTTTCTGCCTCAACTCTGAGAGAAACTTTTACTCTTAAAGAAGGAACTAGTTGTCGAGATATTGCCCAACTGCTGGCTAATCAATCAACTCACCCTCCTCTATTTTTTTGTCTCTTGCACAGCTGGCTCGGCTGGGTTGGGACACAGTCATTAGTTTGGGCCGTGCGATCGCTACCTGCTTTAATTGGAGTTGCTGCTATTGCTGCTATTTATCTCCTCAATCGTTTTGCTTTTTCTCCAGTTGCTGGACTTATGGCAGCAGCTTTGATGGCAGTTTCTCCTTTTGCCGTTTACCTTTCCCAAGAAGCGCGCCACTATACTTTACCAATACTATTAATTACCCTAGCACTTTTGGCGTTAATTAAAATTATTAATCCTCTCTCTTCCAGGCAGAAACCATCTCTAATTCTATGGTTATCTTGGGGTGTTATCAACAGTATTGGTTGCTATGTTCACTATTTTTTTATTCTCACTTTTGTTGCCCAGTTACTTACTCTGATTGGCATAATGTTATGGCAACGTTCTCTTTTACCTCGTCGCAGTTGGGCAACTTTAGGTTTAGTAATTACGGCTGTGCTAGTTAGTTATTTGCCTTGGTTACCAGTACTATTGAGGGATGCTGGTAGTTCAGAAACTGGCTGGCTACCAGAACCTGAAGGAATTGCCCCCTTGTATCAAATGCTGTTGGCTTGGTTAACTATGGTGATTGCTTTACCTGTAGAAAACCAACCATTATTTGTTGTAGTGCCAATGGCTTTATTGATGATAATATTTGGCAGTTGGGTAGCTTTGCAAACTTTTCTGGGTATTAAACAACTTTGGCAGCAACCGAAAAAGCAATTAGCTACTCTCACACTTATTTGTTTCATCCTTTGCCTACTGCTACAATTTTTTGCCATCATCTATCTACTCGGCAAAGACATCACTATCGCACCCCGCTATAGTTTTGTTTTTTATCCAGCTATTTGTGCTTTATTAGGAGCTAGCCTTCAGGAAGATGGGGGAGATGGGGGAGATGGGGGAGAGATAAACAATTTTCAATTTTCAATTTTCAATTTTCAATTTAATAAAACGTCTTTTTTTATCCTCTTCATCTCCTGTATAAGTAGTGTGCTAGTAATTTCTAATTTGGTATTTATCAAGCCTTTCCATCCTGAGCAGGTGGCACAGAATATGAGGCTAGAACCAGGCGTTCCTTTGGTGATGGTGATGGGTTATAAAGACTTTCAGGATGTTGCCTTGGGAGTGAGTTTTGCTCTAGCAATTGACCAAATAGATTCAACTATTTCTCAGGGAAAAGCTACTAGCTATTTTACTTTCTTACCGCGAGAGGAAGGCTATCAGTTAGTTTGGCAAAAATTGGCAGAGTTGTCTAAATTACCTGCACCTCCTTTAAACTTATGGGTAGTTGGCCCTGGACTGAAGCGAATAGCTTATCCCCAGCAGTTAACAATTGCCAATCAAAATATTTGTAACATTGACCCTAGTCAACACTATCGCATTGGCATTCCCTATCAGCTTTATCGATGTCGTTAGGTTGGAAAATGGAAAATTGTTAAATTGATAATCGCAATTTCTTACCTACGAGACGCTGCATGCAACGTCTATACATTTACTTCGTCCTCTCAGCAATTAAACTCACATTTTCATACTTAAATCTAACCAAGTTGAACGGGTAATAGGAGCACTACTAGAAATATAATCTACTCCAGTTTCTGCTACAGCCCTAATTGTTTCCAGGGTTATATTGCCCGATGCCTCAATTTTGGTACTACTACTTGTTTCTCTAATTATTTCCACTGCTTGTCTCATCATCTCTAGGGGCATATTATCTAACATAATAATGTCAGCTTTATGCTCCAATGCTTCCCTAACCTGGTCTAAATTTTCTGTCTCTACTTCGATAGTCAAAGGATAAGGAATGCGGGGGCGAATTTGAGCAATTGCCTTACCAATTCCTCCAGCGATGGCAATATGATTATCTTTAATCATTACCCCATCATCTAAACCTAAGCGATGATTTACTGCTCCGCCAACTTGGGTGGCATATTTCTCTAATAACCTTAACCCTGGTGTTACTTTACGGGTATCTACTAGTTGAGTTGGCAAATCTGCAATCTGAGCCACATACTTATTAGTCATAGTGGCAATTCCACTCAGTCGCATTGCTAAGTTTAAGGCAACTCGTTCTCCAGTCAGCAGTGTATCAAGTGACCCTTCGATAGTTGCAATTACTGATTTATCTTTGCTTTCCCCTGAAGAAACATCACACCATTGCCCCTCTTCTACTGTTGCTGTAAATTTTACCTGCCCATCAAGCAGTTGAAAGACTCGTGCCGCAATTGGTAGTCCAGCAATAATTCCCGCCTCTTTGGCAATCCATTGAGCCTTTCCTGTTCTAGAACTGCGGTTCAGAAGACTTTGAGTTGTGCGATCGCCCCGTCCGATATCTTCTGCCAACCAGCTTTGCAGCAGCGGATCTAGCCGCAAGAAAGGTGGAAGTACAGCATCTAAATTACTCATCCTTACCAATAAATAACTAATAAATAGAATCTATCCTGTTCCATCTCCCTTGTCCCCCTTGTCTTCCCATCTCCCTCCCTTAAACCGATGTCTTCTGATGCATCTCCTCTGCAACTCGCTTGAGGCGCTTTAGTTGAGCTTTCATATCTTCTTGAGTCCAACTAGCAGCAAAAGTGTTGAAGCCCCAGCTAACTAAAGAATTGGGAATTGCAAACTCGAAACGGTTCAGTAGAGTTGTACCTTTATTATTTGGTTTGCACTCCCAGCGATCGCGTCCTTGGAAAAATCCTTTGAACTCCCAGACAACTAAACCAGGTTCTCTTTCGACTACCAAGCTTTTTAGGGTGGGTTGCAAAAGGGGAATTTGAATTATAAAGCGAGAGCGACTACCAATCTCGGTACTCCATTCACCCACGGGTTCACAACGCAAAGCCGGATTGAGCCAGCGGTGCATCAGAATTTGATCGGTGATACAGCGCTCAACAATGGTGGCGCTAGCGTTAATTTGGATCGACTGTTCAAAAACTTGGGAGTTTGGCATTTACTACTACTGATGCATTTTGGCGATAAGCAGGGGATGTGTTTCACAGACAAGGGAGACTAGGATCACAGAGAAGATAAACAAATCTCCCTTTACAATTCTCAATTTAACAATTTTCAAGTCTCAAGTCTCAAGTAGATAGTGTTTGAGATAGCTTTTAACGGGAGAAAAAACTGTTTTTATGCTAAAAACTGGCAAAATCTTGATTTTTGTACCTTGATTATTCATCATATTCTTCGGCGTGGAGACTCTCACTTAGCCTACGGCAACGCTGCGCGAACAGTGATAAGACGAAACGCCGCCTCCAATTAAATTTGCGGTAATATACTTTTGGTCGTTGACCCACCCAGACAACGGGGACAGACAGCCTAACAAATCGAAGTTCGCGTTAACTGCGACGGCGCAGAAAAGTTGGCAGACTGGGATAAGCTGACAGGGCAATGGTATGCACATCCCTGGAGGACACAAACTAAATAGCATTTTTCGATGCATAACTGTACCGCAAGGCTTGCCGAATCGGGACTCTGTAATGGGTCGAATGTCTGTGGACTTACCTCTGTCGGGGACATAATCTTTGTGGGTTTTGTCTAGATATGTGCGGTTGAATCAGAAAAGCCTAACTGTGAGGTTAGGAATCCCTCGCGGAACGTGATGGGAGGATGTCAAAAATATAGAGGTAAAAGCGAAACTTTGGATTTGAGGGTTCTCATAAATCTACCAGTCTGTCAAGATAAAGTTCTCTGACGAATCGGGGAGAAAAGTAGTGATTGGATGAGAGGATAAAAACCGTATCTTGACCGCAGCTCAGTAGTCACTAACTCTCTGTGGTTGCCCGTGAAGTGAGAGCATAACGCAAGAAGGAAGATTATGAATAAGGCAAGTATTGTCCCAATTGTAAAAACGGGTGTGCTGCCCTGGGCACATCCAGTTTTAGCGCAGGAAAGACCAGATTTTGGTCTTGAGAGTATTTTCGCAGATCTTGGCCCTGCGGTTGTTAATTTGATTGGAGCGCTTCTAATCCTGGTGATTGGCATTATCGTCGCCTGGATTGCTGCGGCTGTGGTTAAAGGATTGCTAAAACGCACCAACATTGATAACAAAATCGCTGGATGGTTTGCCGCAGGTCAAACAGGTACTGCTGCTCCTCCAGTAGAAAAATGGATTGCCAAAGCGGTTTTCTGGATCATCATTCTCTTTACTGTAGTTGCTGTTCTACAGCAACTACAGCTAGATGCAGTTTCTGTCCCTCTCAATAGCTTCCTGGAAGTAATCCTTGACTTCTTGCCAAAAATTGCAGGTGCTGGGCTACTTTTAGCTGTAGCTTGGCTGCTAGCATCTGTTGTCAAGTTACTAGTAACACGGGCACTGAGGGCATTAAACATTGATGATCGTCTAAATCAGCAAGTAAACGATCGGCCCAACGACGAGACTCTTTCCAACTCTGCTACTCAACAGTTCTCGTTGGCAGAAACCATTGGTAATGCAGCTTACTGGTTTATTTTCCTGCTATTTCTGCCCTCAGTCTTGAGTACCTTGGAACTGGAGGGAACCCTACTACCAGTTCAACAGCTACTCAATGAGGTTCTGGCAATCTTGCCAAATATCTTGGCAGCAGTTTTAATTGCCGCTATTGGTTGGCTAGTAGCTCAAGTTGTCCGCCGCGTTGTCACAAATCTTTTAGCAGCAGCAGGTACTGATCAATTAGGAGCAAGGTTTGGACTAACTCAAACAGGTGGGGCTCAGTCACTTTCTTCTGTGATTGGCACAATTGTTTATGCCTTGATTTTGATTCCTGTTGCGATCGCTGCCCTCAATACTTTACAGATTGAGGCAATTTCCGCGCCAGCGATCGCGATGTTGGATCAGATTCTGAGTGCTATACCCAACATCATCAAAGCCGCTTTGATTCTGGTTGTTGCTTATGCCTTAGGAAGGCTACTGGCTGAGTTAGTAACCAATATTTTGACTGGTCTTGGCTTTAACAATGTCTTCCGGTGGTTGGGCATTTCTTCTGTTCGCGTCAGCCGTACTACTCCAGTTCCTCCACCTGTAGACCAAGTGGGAGGAAATATACCTCCCTCGATGGAAGAAGAGACAACAGGAACGTCTTCTACCCTACCCACAAGAACACCTTCAGAATTTGTCGGTATCATTGTCCTGGTTGGAATTGTACTGTTTGGTCTTGTCGCAGCAATTGAGGCTTTGCAAATTGAAGCTCTGACTCTAATTGTTGGTGGTTTGATTGTTATCTTCGGTCAAATTCTGGCAGGGGTAGTTGTTTTTGCTATTGGTCTATACCTAGCAAATCTTGCCTTTAACTTGATAGTTAGCTCTGGTTCTCGTCAATCGAGAATTTTGGGTAATGTTGCCAGGATTGCTATTATTGCTTTTTCTGGAGCACTAGCACTACAACAAATCGGCATAGCCCCCGAAATTGTTAACCTAGCCTTTGGACTGCTTTTAGGAGCAGTTGCTGTCGCGGTTGCCCTTTCCTTTGGTTTAGGAACTCGCGATATTGCTGCTGGTCAAGTACGGGACTGGATGTCCTCTTTCTATGATAGGAAGCGGGATGATCAGTTGTAAGGATTAAGCCGTAATGTAGTCTGACTTTAAGTAATAAGTAATAAGTAATAAGTGATGACAAAAATATTGATTGCTTTTTACTTAAAGCTTATTACTTAAAATCGACCAAAGTAATCCGGTCAGAGCCATCGCTTTTGATGAGCATGGTTTTTTAACGTAAGGGTAACACTTGCTTTTCCTCTACCAGTGCAGCAGCATAGGCGATCGCAGCTCTAATATTTGGTAACGTTAGCGGTGGATAACCTGCCACAATTTCGTCAGGAGTCAAACCCTCAGCGAGATTATCGAGAATGATAGATACCATAATACGGTTTCCAGTAATACAGGGTTTCCCGTGACAGATGCTGGGATTGGTACTTATTGTTCTTGCCAGTTGTTCATATGAGCGAATCTTCCAAGAGCAGACCTGATGAATATGACTCGATTACTTACCATCATTGGCAAGAATTTGAAATTCGTCGTCTGAAAAGGTCTAGTGAGGACTTCCAACAACTCTTTGAAGACATTATGGTAAGGGCTAGACCAGGATTCATACGAGTTCGCCCTTACGGAAACATTGGCGATCGCAAGTGTGATGGTCTGTTCCGAGATGATTCTATATTCTTTCAGGTTTACTCGCCTGATGAACTTGAACAGGCAAAAGTTCAAAAGAAAATAAATGAGGATCTAGATGGTGCAGTTGCACACTGGGGAGATGCCTTAAAAACATGGATGTTTGTTTATAACGTGAGACGAGGAGTTCCACCTGATATTCTGGGAACTTTGCACAATAAACAGAAAAACTATCCCAATATCAAGATTGACCATCTAAGTAACGATGATCTCTGGGAAATAACCCGTGGTTTAAGCGTTGAGCAAAGAAATGAAATTCTAGGATTACCTCCTTCTTCAACAGACAAGATAAAGCAAACGCCTGCTTCTCTCACTAAAAGTCAGGAACATGAAATCAACTGGCAGGAAATTTGCCGGGGAATGCAACCAATTGAGCTAGATGCCAATCCGCTTATTTCTGGAGATGGGGTAACGCTCGGTATTGAAGACATCGTGCCATTAGACTTGGTGGAACGGAAAGAATGTCCTAAACCAACTCGCGATCCATTACCTGACAACTCTCAACAAGCTCAGGAGGCTCAAGAAATACCACTGCCCTACAAGCAGTTTTTCGAGCACGTTCTGACACAATGTAAATGCCTTAACCAAAAAGGTAAAGGCGTGGCAATCATAGGAGAACCGGGAGCAGGCAAAACAACTCTGTTGTGTGCGATCGCAGACTGGATTATGAAACAGGGTGAATTGCCAATTTTTGTTTCCCTTCAAGATTTAGAAGCTGGCTTAGAGGACTATCTACTAGAAACTTGGTTGAGAAATGCGATTCGTAAACGGAAAGCTCCAGAGCAACTTCAGGATGATTTGATAGAACAGTGCAATGCTGGTCGAGTATGGCTGTTGCTGGATGGTGTAGATGAGATGGTGCAGTCAAATCAGCCCCTATCTACCCTTGCCAAGGAATTTCGAGGATGGGTTGGCGATACCCGTCTTGTCTTGACCTGTCGGGTTAATGGCTGGGAAACAAGCAAAAACGAATTGCACTCGAAGCTGGAAAGATAAACTTTATATCCCTGAAGAAAAACGTCTACTACTAGAACGGGCATTGGGAGAATTAGCAAAAAATGCAATTGATCGAGAAGACTTTCGATTTCGTTTACGAGAGACATTTGTCCGCCAAGAACTTGATAAGTTTGATTCCTCATTATTCAGCCTAGTGTGTGAACTAGGTTGGATTAACAAGCTGGGTAGTGCTGTAGAAAACCCAGATGAACCTGTTTATGCTTTCTTGCATCCCACATTTCAAGAATATTTTGCAGCGTTAGCAATCTCTTATGATCCCTGTAAAGAGTTGGTCTTAGATGTTTATCTGATGATAGCCCTTGATTATGCTTGTCAAAGAATTGAAGATGTAGAAAAAAACATCAAGAATGACTATACATCTATATATCCTGATTATTACATCAAGCTTTCTACGAACCTTTCCTCTGATAAGAAATTTAAAGAGAAACTGGAAGTATTATTAGTGGATTTAGAAAGTAGAAAGGATAGAAAAAGTCTGCTTCGTCTTCATCAATGGTGGCAAATAAATCACAATGCGTGGATTCAAAATTTTCTGGAATTGATTACAGAGCATCGTGACATTGGTTGGAATTGGAACTTTAGTCGAAGAGAATTGAAATTATTGATGAATTATATAGACGCTAATGAGCTTCTTATAGACAGTGTAGATGAAAGTTCAATTGAGCTTGCTCTTAAAGAGGAGATCAAAGAGAAGCTTTTCTTGCCAAGTATTACTTATATAGCGAATGTCCTTAGCGAAGAAGTATCATGACTAGTGCCAAAGAACAACTTATTCAAGAACTTGACCAAACTCCTGATTTCGTCATTCAGGAGGTCTTAGACTTTCTCTTATTCATCAAAGTTCGTCTGAAGGAAAGAATTAGGGAAGACCAAACCGCTGATTCGCAACAATCCCCCAGTCTTCCACCCTTTCTACAATTTGTTGGAGAAATTAGCGCCCAAATTCCCAAACAAGAATGGGAAAAACTACCCAAAGACCTTTCTAAGAACCTGGATCATTATTTGTATGGCTTACCCAAGGACGAGGAATGAAAACTGTTTTTGCCGATGCGGGTTACTGGATTGCCATTCTCAATCCTGTCGATGACCTTCATGTTAAAGCAGTCAGGGTTTCCAATGCCCTCAACCCTTTTCAGATAGTGACAAGTGAAATGATCTTCACTGAAGTCTTGAATTCATTTTCTAAACGAGAGAGTGTTTTTAAACAAGCTGTGGTTAAATTTGTAAAGCAATCCTTTGATAATCCTAAAATCGAAGTCATTCCTCAGACTAGCGATTTATTTTATCAATCACTTGACCTGTACGAACAAAGAGCTGACAAAGCCTGGAGCCATACTGACTGTGCTTCATTCTGCATCATGCAGCGACGAAATATCCTTGAAGCCCTGACCCATGACAGACACTTTGAACAAGCTGGCTTCATTGCCCTACTTCGTTAACAAACTGCTCACCCTCTAATACCGGGCTAATTACTATAAAAGAAGTTACGTTAAAGCGATCGCCACCAAACCAAATCATTCCTAATCTGGAAACAGACCAGAGACTATTATGACCACAGCAACCATAGCAACACCCAAAAAGGAAGAACCACTCCTGTTTGAGGGATTGACTTGGAGAGAGTTCAAAGCAGTTGAGCAATTGTTAGACCGTCCAGGATATCGGCTTTCCTTCCTGGATGGAGTACTGGAGATTCGACGGATGCCAGGGGAACCCCACGAAACAGTTAAAGAAAGGATTGGTGCATTATTGGAGCTTTACCTGCTCGTGGCAGGGTTTGATTTTACTCCAACTGGTTCTATGACCCTAGAAAGTGAAGCTAGAGCCGTCAAGCGAGAGGCAGATAAATCTTATAAACTTGCCCCTGGTAGAGTGCGTCCTGATCTAGCGATTGAAGTGGTATTTACCAGTGGCGGCATTAACAAACTGGAGGTATACAAGCGCCTGAAGATTCCTGAGGTGTGGTTCTGGGAAGACGGGGTGCTAGAGATTTATCACCTGCGGGGAGAGGGCGACACTCTTGACTACGAAAAGATTTCCAGTAGTGAGGAAATCAAAGGGATCGATTTGGATTTGTTGTTACGTTGCATCAATATGGTCAATCACGTTGATGCCATTAAGACCTTTCAACAAGCGCTCCAGAAATAGCTGATGATAGGTAATCGCACCTCTGATATTTACTAACGTTAGCGGTGTATAAACTGGGCAGAGTTTCTCAAGCTCCTTCTGATTTAATAAATCTGGCAGGATTCGAGAGCGTTCCATGAAAATTATTGTAATTGGCAGTGGCTTTGGTGGCCTATCGGCTGCTATTCGACTACAGACACAGGGGCATCAAGTGGCGATCGCAGAAAAGCGAGATAAACTCGGCGGTCGCGCCTATGTCTATGAGCAGGATGGCTTCACCTTCGATGCTGGTCCGACAATCATTACTGCTCCTTACCTAATTCATGAGCTGTTTGAATTGAGTAACCGCACAACCTCCGATTACGTGACGCTGGTGCAACTTGACCCCTTCTACAACGTGCGATTTGAGGATGGCTCGGTATTTCACTATAACGGCGATCGCAACTACCTGCTAGAACAAATTCGGCAATTCAACCCTGCTGATGTGGAAGGCTACCATCGGTTTTACCGGGCATCTGAGCAAGTGTTTCAAAAGGGATTACCCCTGATGACCAAGCCTTTTAGCCACTTCACCGATATGCTCAAAGTCGCTCCCGATATGCTGCAATTGCAATCCTTCAAATCAGTAGCAGGCTTTGTCAATCAGTACATCAAGGATGAGCGATTACGGCAGGTTTTTAGCTTTCATCCCCTCCTGATTGGTGGCAATCCCTTTCAGAGTACTTCCGTCTACGCCATGATTCACAAACTAGAGCAGGCGTTTGGAGTCTGGTTTGCAATGGGTGGTACGGGCGCACTGGTGCAGGGTTTGGTGCGATTGTTTCAAGAGTTGGGTGGAGAATTACGGCTCAATACAGAAGTTGCCGAGATTTTGATTGACGGTAAGACGCAACGAGCAACTGGGGTGGCACTCAAAGATGGTGAATTGCTCCAGACCGATGCTGTTGTGAGTAATGCTGATGTTACACTAACTTATCTCAATTTAGTTCGGGCCCAGTTTCGCCGCAAATATAGCGATCGCTACCTGCAAAGTCTGCGATATTCGATGTCATTATTTGTAGTTTATTTTGGCACGAATCGACGCTACAACCAGATGGCACACCATGAGATTTTGATGGGGTCACGCTACCGGGAGTGGATGGTGGATTTATTTGAGCGTAAGCACCTAGCATCAGACTTTTCCCTCTATCTTCATCGCCCTACTGCAACTGACCCTACCCTTGCGCCACCCGATTGTGATTGCTGGTATGTGCTGGCTCCAGTTCCCAACTTGGATAGTACAACGGATTGGCAGGAGATGGCAAAGCCTTACCGAAATGCGATTGTTCGATATCTAGAGCAACACTACTTACCGGATTTGTCGAAGCACATTGTCACAGAACACTATATCGATCCCGTGCATTTCCGGGATGAGTTAAATAGCTATAAGGGTACTGCCTTTTCAGTCGAGCCTACTTTGTTCCAGTCTGCTTGGTTCCGTCCTCACAACCAAAGCGAGGATATTCCTAATCTCTATTGTGTAGGAGCCGGAACTCATCCAGGAGCAGGATTACCAGGGGTCATGAGTTCTGGGAAAATTGTGGCAGAGATGATTGGTAAGGCAGATAGTTAAGTGGGAAGCGATGTTATTAAGTGTTCTTGGTTGATCATTTTCTGCCTTTGCTGTTTGGCAATGCCTTTCATCATGGCTTTCTAGATTTTTGAGCTGTTTGATTAGAAGCAATTCCGGTGATTTTAATCGGCAAGGAATCTTGATAACATCCTTCAATGGCAAGGATTTGTATGTCAGTTAAAGGCAAAAACAGTACTTGCTGATTTTGGGAGGTTTCTTGAGGGTACTTTGAGAGTGTTAGCATTGGTCGTTTTCCTCCGTGGACTTGTTGTTGCAATAATTCAGCGGAGTAGTAGTTTATGGTGATGTTCTAATTACTTATCTATGGCAGGATTCAGTTTTATGCAGAATAAAGTTTTGGTATTAGTTTTTTGAAGCAAAGAATATTAAGCTTTGCTAGGCTTTTCTCTGAAGTTTGGCGGCTAATTCTCCCTTAATGCGATTAAGAATTGAGGTTTCATCAAGTGAGGAGAGAATATGACTAACTACTGCTTTCGGGCCCTCCTCTCCCCAAGAAGCCCCCGCAGCTAAATAAGTTTTAGTAACCTGTCCTATGCCATAGGAAGAAACACCGGCTACGCTGGCTTGGGTAATAGCTACCGATAAATAAGGGGCTAAGGAAACTCCCCCTGTGGCTGGGGCAGAAAGACCTAATAAACCCTTAAGAGAACTAAGTCCTAGGTAAGCGAGAAGTTCGCTAGCACCAATGCCCCCCATGCTGAGGGCTATTTTTTGTAGCAGTTTTACGGCTCCCTGTTGGGTCATAGCAATGCCGTAAAGGCGCGATAAGCTAAGAATCATCACCACATCTACCACACTAGCGGTGAGGAGATCGAAAACGGTGACAGGATTAAGAGCGATCGCGACGGCTTTAGTCATCACTGCTTGCCAAATTAGGCGATTAGCACTCTCATCACGAATTACCATTTTCCTGTTAACCAATTGCTCGTTGAGTTCCCCAGCGTAAAGCATGGTGTTGAGAGCAACTAAAGATTTGCCCTCTCGGTGCAAAATCTCTAGAATTTTTAGTTTTAAATCTTCTATTTGTGGTTTACCAGCACGCCGTTTTATCCCCATACTGCCATCAGTCCGGCGCACCGCCACAGCTTCCAAAGGTGAAGCAGCAACCATCACAATCTCAGCTGGTGTTAGCAGCTGTTTAACTCTCTCATCTCGAATTTTGCGATAAATCGCCTTTCGGTCTGCTTCTGGATACTGGTCAATTTTGTTGAATACCAGTAACATTGGCTTGCCACTAGCTCTTAACTGAGAGAGAGCTTCGTACTCTACTTTAGTCATGTCACCAGCAATAATAAACAGCAGTAAGTCTGCCTGTTGAGCTACCGTCAGGGCTAGGGCTTCGCGAGTTTCTCCGTCTACTTCATCAATACCAGGAGTGTCAATTAGCTGAATCTGAGAATTGCCTATACTCGGTAGGGCAACTCGCAAGATATCTTGATTGGTATTGCCAAGAGCTTCTGAACTCAGCTGCCAGTTAGCTGTTTCGGAGGTGCGAGTAACTCCATGCAGTGCTCCTGTTGCAAATACAGGTTGACCTAACAAAGCATTGAGTACGGAGGATTTACCCCGCCCTACCATACCAAAGGCGGCAATTTGGACACAAGTATCTTCTAGTTTGTTGAGCAAGTTAGCTAAGTTTTCAATATCCGACTCTAAACCCACTTGCTCTTGGGGAGTCAGGTCAAGATTTACTACTAATTCTCTTAGTACATCTTGTGCTTGCTTATAATTCAGTTCTGCCTGAATTGCTTCAAAGCTCAAAATCGCACTATCCAACTCCTGGTCTAAATTCAAAGAATTAAAAGAGTCAGGCTCTGGCAATGAATCGGTCAAAATCTCACCTCCTGCCACTGTGCTAAGTTAGCAGCCCTTACTAAGTGGCTACTAATCCGATCCTAGTAGAAGCGAAGCGCCCGTGGCTTGTCTCAAAAGGCAGTATATGTTGTTCGGTGTGGTAAACTAAGCGTTACTAAGCTAGGACATCTGTTCTACAAAGTGCTGGATTCAGCCTTTACCGACTCCCATTTAAGTAAAGTGCATTTAGTTTTCTTATCGACTCCCGACTCCCGACTCCCGTTTAAGTAATGAGAAAGCGACGTGCAGTATATGCTGCACCAGAAGATAGAGACGACTTTACCAAAGGCGCATATCTAGTCATCCTTGATGATTCGACCGCTAAAGACCTGCCACTCAACCGAGAACGCGCATTTGAAAAACTATTTAATCAGATTGACGAAGGAAAACCGCCCTTTGATTGCTGCTTCCCCAATGGTATTGGTGAATACGATCTAATTTTTATTCCCAAAGGAGAGGGTTTAAAGACAATGACCAAGAATAACCAAGACGAGCAATTGGTTCAACCAGAAACAGAGGATATTATCCAAGCCGCTAGCGAAGTGATTGAATTAGCGGGACTGAAAGTTGACCTCGCTAAGGCTTATCGAACTGCTCAACAGTATAAGGACTTGGTTGCAAAAATAGTAGCTGCTGATGGTGGTCACTTGTCAGAAGAGGAATGCAAAACTGCGTCTGATAAAGGCTTTGCTAAAACCATTAAAGCTTTAGCGGAGGCTAAAGTAAAAGTTTCTCAGTGGTATAAACAATCTGCTGGAAAACACGAGTTGATTCTTAATGAACTGAACTTTACAACAGAAGAAATTACTAAGGCAATAGCTGAAGAAAACGGCAAGGCTAAAAGTTCAAGCAACGAGTCGCCAGAAACTGAGCCTCTGTCTGTTGAGTCAGGAAAAGAGCGAACAAATCAATCTAAAAAGTTGACTCAAGAAACCCAAGAAAACTAACCTGTAAAAAGGTGAAGTTAGAGTCCTATAATGCGCCGTTTATAGTGTTTCTCAAATTAATGAGTTACATTTAAGCTTCTTTCCTTTTGTCTCTAGCATAGGGCAATGCTACATGAACCCCGTTAAGAGTTCCCTACAACCTAGCTTATTAAAAAAAATTATTCCGAATGGATGATAGCGATCGCCATTGCTCTTAGATTAAGATTTGCAGTATTCATTTATTTTTAAACTCTTACTTAGAGCTGGGGTTTCATGGCAAATCAAATTGGCTTTCAGCTTTTTGCTCCCTATAATAAGGGCGCGGCGTTGGTCGGTTGCTTCTCCGATTGGCAAGAAATACCGATGGAAAAGGGTGAGGATGGTTACTTCCGGACTCAGGTCGAACTTGAAGATGGAGTTTACCAATATAAATTCCGAGTCCAATCTAAATCTTGGTTTTTCGAGCCTGACCAGTGGGTCGATGTCAATGATCCCTATGCTACAGATATTGATAATCCAACTCAAAACTGTGTTGCAAGAATCAAAGATGGCGAAAGGATTGTCGATACCTATGTTTGGCAACATGACGACAAACCGTTACCTCCGGATCATGAACTAGTTATTTACGAAATGCACGTTGGTGACTTCTCCGGCGGTGAGGATGACCCCTACCCTCGTGGTAATTATAAACACGTTGTTGAGAAGTTAGACTATCTCTGTGAATTAGGTATCAATGCAATTGAATTGATGCCAGTCAAAGAGTATCCTGGGGACCATAGCTGGGGTTATAATCCTCGCTACTTTTTCGCTACAGAGTCTAGTTATGGTTCTACCGCAGACCTTAAGAATTTGATTGATGAGTGTCATGGGCGTGGTATTCGGGTAATTATGGATGGTATTTACAACCATTCAGAATCTGAAAGTCCTTTAACCCAAATTGACCATGATTACTGGTATCACCACGAACCCCGCGATCCTGATAATAACTGGGGGCCAGAATTCAACTACGAATTCTATGACGAAAACTTTGATACTTACCCAGCACGTAAGTTCATCGGTGACTCGGTACGCTTCTGGATTAGTGAATATCACCTTGATGGTATTCGCTACGACGCTGCACGGCAAATTGCTAACTATGACTTCATGCACTGGATTGTTAATGAAGCTCATAAAACAGCAGGTAGCAAGCCGTTTTACAACGTAGCTGAACATATACCTGAAAGTCCCAGCATTACCAATGTTGATGGTCCAATGGATGGCTGTTGGCACGATAGTTTCTACCACTGCATCGTAGAACACGTCTGCGGCGATGCCTTTGATTTAGAACGCCTCAAGGATGTTATTGACTGTAAGCGTCAAGGATTTTTGGGTGCTACCAACGTAGTAAATTACCTAACTAACCATGACCACCAACGTCTTATGGTTGAGTTGGCCAATCGGGAAATTTTTGACGAAGCAGCTTTTAAACGGATTAGGCTGGGAGTTGCCCTGTTGATGACGGCGGTAGGTGTACCCTTAGTCTGGATGGGAGGAGAGTTTGCTGATTACCATCCCTTGACGATTGAGTCGGCTAAAATTGATTGGAATCTGTTGGAAAATGGCAATAATAAGGCTTTGTTTGAGTACTACAAAGGCTTAATTGGTCTACGGAAAAGTAACCATGCTCTTTACACAGAGAACATTGACTTTTTCCATGAAAACCCGGAAGCAAAAGTTTTCGCCTACACTCGCTGGAATGACGAGGGGTCTAGGGTAGTCGTTATTGCCAACTTCTCAGACAAGTTTTTGGCTGGTTATCAAGTTTCTAACTTTCCGGAGTCAGGGACTTGGCATGAGTGGACTGGTAACTACGATTTAGAAGCAGGGGACGGCAATTTAATGCTGGACTTGGGAGAGTACGAAGCAAAGGTTTTTGTCTGGAGATAAAACTCAAGGGGAAAACTGATATATTGTCTGAGGTCTGGGAAACTTAAAAAGCAGCATCTCTATTTTCCCATGTTATATATCTCAAGTTCGAGTAAGATTCTCAGCTCAATTATCTGTTTTACTTGTTTTGTTAGCCCAGCAGCAGCCCACAACGTTAAAACTAATGCTGATGTTGGTGCTACTTTCCACATTGAACCTAATCATAATCCCCGCGCTGGAGAGACTGCTAGGGCTTGGTTTGCTCTCACCCAGTCCGGGGGAAAGCTCATACCCCTAGAGCAATGTGACTGTCAGTTAGCAGTTTACTCCAAATCCTCAACTGAAGGTAATCAGCCACAACTTCAGCCATCTCTGCAAGCTATTTCAGCAGAACAATATCAGGGAATTCCGGGAGCAGAGATTATCTTTCCAGAGGCGGGAGCTTACGAACTACAATTGAAAGGTACTCCTCAAGCTGGTGCAGATTTTCAGCCTTTTGAGTTGAAATATACTGTCAATGTTACCACTGGGAAAACTACACCTAAATCATCTCCTCAAACCAAGCAGGAGTTAGCCTCTCTTGAGGAGCAAACAGCAGTAACTGGGTGGTATATGCCCGTGATTATTCTCTTAGTAATCCTAGTAGTTGGTAGTTTGTGGTTTATCGGTCAGAGATTGCAATCACGGGATAGGTGAAAAGGGAAAATTCTCAAGTCCTCCTCCCACTCCTAAGCAACCAACTACTTATTACTAACTAAAGTAAATTTTCCCTTTTTGGATTGATTTACTTGCCTAAACAGAGGACTAGCATTAAGGTATAGTTCTATCGTCTGAGTATCATAACCCTTTAAATTCTCATCCAGGACTAAGGTATCAAGGCTTAATGCTTTAACTTTAAGTTTGGTAACTAATAAATCAATTAGCTGCTGATTAGGTAGTTCATATTGCTTGCCTGTGATTCCGTAAATATTACTACTACCAAATCTCTGGAAAAGATGGGGATAACCGTGTAAATTTCTTGTTACAGTTGCCCGACTAACTCTGTAAAGTTCATTTAACTCCAAATAAATTTTCTCAGCATCTAGGGGCAAAGGTTGTTTACTAAGATAGTTCGCGAGAACTTCACGAAAGTGACTATACTCTATTGTTCCCCTATTACGTAGAGTATAGATACCCCTACCACAGCGAATAATACCAGGATGACGCTCAATTGCCGCCTGAGCACCTCTATTGGTATTTTCCGTTTGCCAATCTGATTTTAGCTTTTTGACTCGTTTACCTATTTCTTGAAAATGAAGTGGTTTTTTCGCTTGATAGAGAACATAGTAAGCATAATCAGCAATATTCCAGGCTTGAATACTGAATATTCCCGGTATATCCTGATGGCAGATGGAATTAATTAAAGTATCTACCACTTGTTCAGGAGCTAGGATATCTTGAGGTAGAAGAGGTAATATTAGCTCATGCAGTTCACAGCGATCGCTAATTATCTTTTCAGTCAAAAATTTGTAAAGTTTAGATTTTATCTCTACCAAAATCTGCTTACTTAAAGGGGAAATATAGACAAATCGAGTTTGATCGATGAGAATGACATTAATCTCTAAATTTATTTCCGTCAGTAAAGAAATAGCTGAAGGCAAATAAATATCACCGGGAGGATAGCTTAAAGCTATTTTTTCGGCAAAATCAGTAAACGTACTAATACAGCTGGCTGAACGCAGAGTATCAATTGCTACTTCTTTAAGTTGAAGCAAGCAATTATGGTTATGCAAAACTAGTAGCTTCTTTTTTGCCTTATTAGTAATTTGTCTTACTGTTTCACGGGTGATTCCTAGTTCTTTGCCAATATCTTCCAATATAACCTTATTGCCGTTTTGCAAGCCCAGTCTTTGCTTTAGAACAAATTGTTGTCGCTCATCCAAGATGGAAAAATAATCGTTAACTTCTTCTGCAATGGTAGAAAAAGTTTTTGAGGGTATCTTACCTGAAGTAAGAGCAGAGAGAGTGGTTTTATAGTCGCACTTTGGAAGAGCAGAAAGAATACTTAGAGGGGACAAATTTCCTAGTTTATCTTGTGTCCAGTGATATTTAGTTAATATCTTAATTAAGGTAAGCCAAGAGAGACTTGAGAGCCAATCGAGATAGCCTGTCGAAGCATTGCGCAGTGCTTGGAAAGGAACGAGTACTTCTTTAATTTCGGCATATTGGCGGTAATCTGAAGTAATATGACCGGCTTCAAAAGCACTCATCAGCTGGAAAACTACGGAATACTTATTGACAAGAAAACGCCAAGTAGGAGAGATAGATAAGCAACGTGTTGGTATTTGTAAAGCAGGACTTCTCGCCCAGATAGGTAGTAGAGAAAATTCTTGATTTTGAGGTGATTCGAGTACAGGATGAAAGCGACGCAGAGCTGATTTTATCTGTGCCAGTGAGCTTTGACCAAAATACTTAATTTTCAGCAAATCTTCATCAGGACAGCTTTGTAATTCTCTAATAGTATTAATTCCAGCTCTTTTTAAACAGTGAAAGGCACGGGTAGACAGACTGAGTATTTCAATCGGAGAATCAAGGTAGGAGTCTTCAGCTTGGCTAGTTTCTGGTTGAGATTTATTAACTGCTGGTAAAGCTGTTCGTGCAACTTCTTCTGACTGTAAGCTGGCAGAAAATTTAGTGAGGGCTGTTTGCACCTCAGTGAGGGAATTTTGACCAAAATTTTTTATGCCTAGTAATTGCTGGTCTGAGTAAGATTGCAACTCTTGCAGGGTATTAATGCCAGTGCGTTTGAGGCAAGTATAGGGTCGAAAAGGTAGATTTAGTATTTCAATCTGAATATTCGGCTGACTAGTCTCGGTTAATTGATTTGGCTCAAAAGCTGTTTTTGAATCTGTAGATGTATCATGCTGGTTGATAGTTACTACTTTTGGTAGTTCTTTGTCTCTCTCAGTTGAAGCGCTGTTTAAAGATTCAACTAATATCCAGCGGCGAGAAATACGAGTGACGACTTGAGAATCATGTAAAATTTTTAGTTTAGTTAAAAGTTTAGAAAAAAGGCTTGGTCTACTACGCCCTTGATACTGAGGTTGGGCAAGTAAATGATCAAGAATGGCAATGGGAGTAAATCCTTGAGGGGATTGACTCAAAATTTTGATAACTACTTCAGAGTCAATAGACACTAATTTAGTTTTTCCATTTTTCATATTGGCATCTCTTTACTTGCCTACATATACTGCTATTTACTATGAAAAATGGAGTTGTCCGGATTCTTTTGCCAGAGTTTAATTCGGGTTATTTTTTTCTAAAATCTAAACCTTTAGTTTTTAAGCTTTTGATTTCCTATTGCCTATTAAGCTGTAATTAAAAATGAAAAATGAGGAACGATTACTCAACTCTATCCCCATCTCCCCTACTCTTACGTTGTGAAATAAAAACCTAGCTTGGGGGATTCGACCCCCCAAACCCCCCGCTGGGTGACGGCGCGCCTCCCCCAGACCCCCTGCGCAAATGGGTTAATTCGATTGCTATTTCACCTCTCCCTTTTCTCCGGGTTCTCCTCTCCTCTTTAAGGTTTAAGACCTTGGTAATAGGGGAAACTGTCTTTTAGGGACTACCAAACCTGCCCTTTTTCCTAGTTCCTGTGTCACAAAATTAGGTACGTCATTGTCTTCACCTTTGGCTAAACAGCAATCACGCACAGCTAGAATGAAACCTTGAATTGCTGCCGGATCTCCTGGCATTGAGTCTGCTTGAGAGAGAAATTTGCGCCACTGTCCTTGATTTTTGCCGTACAATTCCACTAAATGCAAACCGGCTAAGTATTCAGCGAGGGGGTCAAGGGCAAAACGGATTTGCTCAAGGGCTGGGCCAATAGTTTGAATTAAGCGCAGGCGGTCTTCTAAATATTTGAGGCGCACTTCTGTGTTGTCACCTTCTAATACGGTAAGTATATTTTGACGCTTAGCAGTACCTGGTCGATAAGTAGCTTTCAAACATTCCCAAGCGATCGCTTTAGCATCTTGCTGAACGGTACGAGAACAAAAGCCATCACTATCTTCTTCTTTTTCAAAATTATCCCCTGTTACAGCTCTATTAAGTTCATTCAAATAGCTAAGCATTAAATCGGGAATATTATCTGGTAAGGCAGTTGTGCTATCTTTCGCTGCAATCAGTTGTTCTGCGTAAAGCTTCGCCAATAATACTGTAATGTTGCGCGAGCCTACCATGGCCGACAATTTACCGCAGGCGTTGAAAAATTCTGTATCAGTAAAAGCATCTCGTTTATCTCGCTGGGTGAGGTAAGCTTCTATAAAAGAAGAGAGGCGATTACCTTCAACACGCAGGGGTTTGAGGGTTGTTTTCGTTACTTTTCCCAAGCTTTCTTCGCTGCGGGAAGTGATAACCAAAGCATTAACACAAAAATCCGGTAACTCTGGTCGAATTGCCTTGCGTGTTGTCTCGCTCATTTCCGAAAGGTGGTCTACTATTACTAAAATACGTTGCCGTCTTAGTAGACGTTCTAAAAGTTCTTCATCAATTGGTTCTGTTTCCTTGATTAAATCTTGCAATTGACCTCGAATAGCAGCCAGGAAAGGTTGTTTATCCTCCTGGTCACAGTCAAATTCTTCTTCAACTAAGACAGGTAGCATGGGATGTTCACAAAGTTGATCAGTTTCATCCTCAGCAAAAGCCCAGCGAGCAATTTGGCAAGCAAGACTAGTTTTACCGGCACCGCCTTCACCCCAAATAAGTAGGCAAACCCGCTTTTTTCTAAACTTGGAGCTTAAAATAGAGACGGTTAGTTGGGGGACAACTTCCCCTTCTAGAACTACGGGAACTGGGATATAAACTTTGCGATCGCGTACTGTATCTTTGGCGGGAAATTCCTCTCGCACTGATTCAAGATGTTTGGTCACCCAAGCATCCAAAACTCTGGGATGATAATGGAAAAAACTGACAAATAAAGCAGAACGAATCGGTACGTTTATACCGATAACTGGTAATGGTACGTCAGTGTAGGGTTTAAGGGCATTATTAATTTTCAGTAACCAAAGAGGACGCAACCGCAGCAGCAGCAACCAAAGCAAGGGAATAACAATAAGGTAACTGCCAATTCCTAGCAACCATCGGTGTTCAATAACCCACTCTAAAGTTCTATCAAACAGACGGGTTTCTAGTTCAGCTTTTAGAGCCAGCAAAGGGCGACGAATAATGGCAATTTCTGCTATTGTAAAGTTAGCGGAGGGTTCCTCAACAAAGGTTAAAGCTGTTTCCAAATCCGAAATATCTTTCTCTAATTCTTGCCGGGATAGTTTCTTGGCTTTATCCTGAAAAGTACCAGCAATTTCCCCTAGTCCACTAGCTGCATTGCGACGCACCTCCACCTGTTCGTCCTGTAAGGCTTTAATTAAAGCTGGTACTGCTGGTTTTGCTTCTGCACCAATTTGCCCTAAGGCTGAAGCCGCATTTAAGCGTACATACTTATTTTCATCTTGCAAAGCCTTAACTAGGGCATTGACCGCAGGCGCGGCTTGGCTAGCAAACTGTCCCAAAGCATCAGCCGCACTGCGGCGAACATATTTTTCTTTATCTTGCAACGCTTCAATCAAAGCTGGCACTGTTGAAGAGGGTTCTGCGCCAATTCTTCCTAAGGCGGTTGCTGCATTCCAGCGCACTTCTGCCTTGCTATTCTGCAAAGCTTCAATTAACTCAGAGACGGCGGTGGCATCTTCTGAGCCAATTTTTCCTAAAGCGTAGGCTGCAACTGACTGGAGGTTGAGATCGGAGTCATGCAAAGCCTCTACTAGGTTGGGGACTGCGGCGGTAGCTGCTGAACCAATTTTTCCTAAGCTAAAGGCGGCGATGCGACGCACATATTCATCCTCATCCTGCAAGGTTTCAATTAGGGTAGGGACTGCTGATGAAGCTTCTGCACCAATATCTCCTAAAGCTGAAGCTGCACGCCAGCGCACTTGCTTATTCTCATCGTTGAGGGCTTCAATTAAAGCTGGTACTGCTGGTGAACCAATTTTCACCACTGCGTCAGCAGCATCATGGCGAACCCGGAAATCACTGTCTGTTAACTGCCTAATTAAAGGCGCAATTTGGGATGTAGACACAGGTTGTGCCCAACTATTGCTGCTGCTAAGCAAGCATAGAGAAAGGCACAAAAGGGTAACCTTGAGTACGGTTGCAGCAAGTAGTTTTGCTTTTGTGTATTTTGCCACGCACTTACCTCTAGCAGTCTTCCGTTTTATATCTCTACACAGATCCTAGTCTGCTCTCCAGAAAGTAAGTATTTCAGAGGCGACTTTTCGTAAAAGGTAAGGTTTAGGGTGTGGGGGAAGTCTCTCCAAGCTTACGATTTTTGCCATAAATAACTATTTTTCGCTTAAGTCAACTCTTTTGGGTAGCATTACTGAAAAAATAACAACTTTTTTTTCTTAATTCAGCAAATGTACTGAAGGATTAAATAGCCAAATATCCTATGCTATTAAATTAAGAAAACTCCTTTTTATTCTCATGCAAAAGCTAAAAAACCAATTTAGTTACTGCACAGCGATAGAACGAACTTACTTGTCATTTCCCGCACGTTTATTATTAGAGAAGAAACTGCTTAAAGGGAAAATACTAGATTTCGGATGTGGCTTGGGTAATGATGTAAAATTATTACGACAAAAAGGCTTAGATATTAAAGGATATGACCCTCATTACCTTCCAATATACCCTCATGAAAAATTTGACACCGTAATTTGCTTTTACGTTTTAAACGTTTTGTTCTCAGAAGAACAAGCCAACGTACTAATGGAAGTCTCACGTCTGCTAAAACCAGGTGGCAAAGCTTACTATGCAGTTAGAAGAGATATCAAAAAGGAAGGATTTAGAGAACACTTTGTACACAAGAAACAAACCTATCAGTGCATCGTTAAACTACCCTTTGAATCAGTTTACTCGGATGAGTATTGCGAAATATATGAATATGCTCATTATAATTTTCAAATAAATTCCCATCAAGGATGCATATTCTGTAATCCTCACAAAAAGTTATCTTTACTAACTGAGTCAGCAACAGCTTATGCTATATTTGACGGTTATCCCTTGAGTAAAGGCCATGTACTAGTAGTACCAAAGCGTCATGTTGCTAATTACTTTGAACTACCTTTTAAAGAGCAATCAGCCTGCTGGTTTATGGCTAATAAGGTGCAAGAAATTTTGAATAAAGAATTTTATCCTGACGGATTTAATGTCGGCATCAATGTTAATAGAGAGGCTGGTCAAAAGATGGGACATACTAATATTCATATTATTCCTCGTTACCAAGGTGATGCCGTTGGTGCTAAAGGTGGCATGAGATATGTGATTCCTAGAAGAAAGATTTGATTTCTATATAGCTAGCTAAACGGTAAAATCGAAGGTAACGATATCAAAGGTTAAAACTATGGTTCAAGTTCCTACTAAACCATTAACCCTAACAGAGTTTTTGCAATTACCAGAAACTGAGCCTGCTAGCGAATATATCAATGGTCAAGTCATCCAAAAACCCATGCCCCAAGGAAAGCACAGCAAATTGCAAGGTCGGTTAGTAGCAGTAGTTAATGACATTGCTGAAAAGCCCCAAATAGCCTTAGCCCTTCCAGAACTGCGGTGTACATTTAGTGGGCGTTCTATCATCCCAGACATTGCTGTTTTTACTTGGAATCGCATTCCCTTGGATGAGGAAGGTGATATTGCCAATGTTTTATCTGCTCATCCGGATTGGACAATTGAGATTTTATCTCCAAGTCAAAACCAAACGAAAGTAACAAGTAATATCTTGCATTGTCTTAATGCGGGTTGCCAGATGGGTTGGCTAATCGATCCGGCAGAGAAATCTGTGCTTGCTTATCCTACTGGTCAACAACCAATATTTTTGCAAGAACCAGAGCAGTTACTGCCAATTCCAGAATTTATTGCCGACTTAAAGTTAAGTGTTGGGGAGTTATTTAGTTGGCTGAAACCTGGTAATCTTTGAAGCGGCAACTATTATCATACCAATAACCTACAATTGACATACTCCCGCCGCTACCATCGGTAGAAGCCTGAGAAAATAAATATATTCGACATCAAAGCTGAAAACTATGGTTCAAGTCCCGACTAAACCATTAACCCTAGCAGAGTTTTTGCAATTACCAGAAACCGAGCCTGCTAGCGAATATATCAATGGTCAAGTCATCCAAAAACCCATGCCCCAAGGAAAGCACAGCACAATTCAGGGAGAACTGGTTACAAATGTTAATACTGTGGTCAAGCCCCAACGTATTGCTTGGGCATTCCCAGAACTGCGGTGTACATTTAGTGGGCGTTCTATCATCCCAGACATTGCTGTTTTTACTTGGCATCGCATTCCCTTAGATGAGGAAGGTGATATTGCTAATGTTTTCTCTGCTCATCCAGATTGGACAATTGAGATTTTATCTCCAGATCAAAACCAAACGAAAGTAACAAGTAATATCTTGCATTGTCTTAATGCCGGTTGCCAAATGGGTTGGCTAATCGATCCGGCAGAGAAATCTGTGCTTGCTTATCCTACTGGTCAACAACCACTATTTTTGCAAGAATCGGAACAGTTACTGCCAACTCCAGAATTTATTGCTGACTTAAAGTTAAGTGTTAGAGATTTATTTAGTTGGCTGAAACCTGGTAATCTTTGAAATAGCAACTGTAGTTGTTTTTATTAGGTGAGCTTACTATTTTTAACTAAATGGCAAATGCTTGCTGAGCATCAGTAAATTACCATGAACCGCCCCAAAATTCTTCGTTCAGATGAGAGTTATACCTTTGCCAAATACTTTGAGCTTGCTTATGATATTGAAGATATTTTGGCAGATTTGGATTGTGGGTATAATCGGGCGTTATTAAATCTTCCCAAAACAGAGCGAGAAATTACAGACCTTAACGAACTCCATCAGCAAATTTTAGACGGCATTCAATACGTAAGTATTACTAGCGAACAAGCACGACGAGAATTTTTGATTGCCCCCATCATTAGACAAGTTTGCCGTCAAACTCACAAGCGAGTCCGCGTTGAATATCCCGTTAATGTTAATAACTGGCTCAAGGGTACATTAGATTATTACTTCCAAGATTTGCTGGTGATTGAAGCAAAGCGAGATAATCTTGATAATGGTTTTACCCAACTAGCTGTTGAACTGATTGCTTTGGATCAATGGATAAACTCGGATACCCCAGTTCTTTATGGTGCGGTTACTACCGGGAATGATTGGCGCTTTGGTGAATTTCGCAGACAATCACGAGAAATTATTCAAGATCTCAAGCTGTATCGCGTTCCCGAAGAGTTAGAAATACTTGTCAGCATTTTAATTGGCTTGCTTAGTTAATGCATTATTAGCCGCTAACCAGCTTCTCCCCCCACGCTTTTTTTCGCTCACCCATCAACAGCCATCAAAGCGATGAGTTGCTCAAACTTAAAAGCACTGGTTAAATCAGTAAGGGCATTGGCAAGAGATTCATGGGGTTGGCGAATTTGCTCAATTAGGTTTTGCATCCACTCAAGATCGCACTCTGCCGTGGCTTGACGGAATTCATGTAACCAATCAACAGGTAAGATGGCGAGGGATTCTGGCGTTATCGCACTTACCTCTGTTGGCTTGGGGGAGGTTGATGTTGTGATGTCCTGCTCATAGATACAGCGCACCCCAAGATGATTATGGATGGCATGAAAAACTTCTAGGTCGCGGAACGGTTTACGGATAAAATCATCACACCCCCTACCGAGAAAGGTTTCCTTGTCTAAATTGAGACTACTGGCAGTAACAGCAACTATAGTAGTAGCTTGACCTTTAGCAGTAGCTTTGATCTGTTTGGTAGCCTCATAGCCATCCATCACAGGCATCCGCATATCCATAAAAATTAAGTGAGGTTGCCAACTCTGCCAAATTTCAATAGCCTCCATTCCATTAGTTGCTTCCTTCAGTTCAAATCCTAGGGAATTGAGTAGTTGGATTAACAGTTGGCGATTATCAGGGTGATCATCGACAATTAAAATTCGATAGGTGGGTTGGTTCGGTTCAAGAGCAATCACTCGCTGTGTGGGTTGTTGAGTTTGGACTTGATTCGCCTCAGCCCGATTAACGGTAATATCAAATTTGAAGGTTGTACCCTGCCCTACTTGAGAGTTAACGGTTATATCTCCCCCCATGAGTTGGATAAAATGACGGCTAATGGACAATCCTAAGCCTGTTCCTTCCTGGGATTGTTTACCTGTTTGGGTTTGGCTGAAAATCTCAAAAACTGTTTCTAATTCTTCAGGGGCAATTCCTGCACCTGTGTCTTCAATTTCAAAATGGATGGTTATAGAACTTGGTAACTCATCCCCATTTTCGGTTGTCATTCTCCTCCCGACTCCCGACTCCCGACTCCCGACTCCCGAATTGTCTTTTCTACCTTCTTCAAGACATGACACTCGCACTCCTACCCCCCCTTCTTTAGTAAACTTTAGGGCGTTAGAAAGTAGGTTAATCAAAACTTGGCGGAGTTTGACTTCGTCAGTTTGCACGTATTGAGGAAGATTACTAGGGTAATTAAAGAGTAACTGCAATCCTTGAGCCTTCGCCTGAAATTGGAACATCGTTTCAACATCTTCAAGCAAGCCATAAAGGTCAAAAGAGGTTTCGTTAAGAGTTGTACGTCCTGCTTCAATTTTGGATATGTCTAAAATTTGGTTAATCAGAGTGAGGAGGTGTTCACTACTGCAGTAAATAATTTGTAGATTATTGCGATATTCTTTGGGGAAGGTGCTACTGCGTTGCATTATTTGGGTAAAGCCGAGAATCGCGTTCATGGGGGTGCGAATTTCGTGACTCATGTTAGCTAGAAATTCGCTTTTGGCTCGATTAGCAGCATCGGCGGCTTCTTTAGCTGCTTGAAGTTCTCTTTCTGTTTGCTTAGTAGTAGCAATTTGTTTCTGCAAGTCCTCATTGATTGCCTTTAATTGCCCTGGACTGGGCAAAGATAAAGCTTGAGGCAAGATTGGAATTAAAGCCAAGGCTGTGTAACAAGAAATTAGTGCTGTTCCTGCCTTAATCAACCCCGAAACCCAGTAAGCCGGATACCAGAGTGTCCAAATTGCCATTAAATGGGTAGTGCCACAAGCAATAATAAATATGCTAAATAGGCCAAATATCCATTTAAATGGCACATCCTCGCGTTGTTCAATAAAATACACCAGTCCAATGGGAATGGAGTAGTAAGCGATCGCAATCAGTGCATCGGAAAGGATATGCAACCCAACTAAATTAGTTTGCCAGAGGTAACAGTGTCCGTGAGGGATAAACCTTTCTGGAAAGAATAAATTTTTCAATAAGTCCAGCATTGTCCACTCCTTCTCAGAGCAGACTTTAAAGACACAGACCAGGTTTTTAGCTCCTGTTTGCCAAGGCAGAAACTTGGCAATTGAATTTCTGTAAACATCTAAAAAGTGGTGTAAGTTGTCTTACTTAAGGTATTTTCTGATATAGCAGTTCTCTATCTGGGTGGAGTAAACCCACTTCTGCATTCTGCATTAAAGCCAACAGCCTTGTACCTCACAAGTATGAGAAACGCTATATTTACATCTATTTTAGGCTATCAATCAAGATAAATAGTTATAAGTATTGATAAAGTCGAGTACTGCTAGTACTACTCCTACCAAGTGCATGTCCCAACGATCTTTCTTGAGGGCTAAATTAAATTCCTCGGTGCTTCTGGGTTGGGTTGTTGCTTTTGCCAACCTTGCCCGTAACTCTTTTTCCCTTAGTTGAGCTTGTAGATTCTCAATTGTATCTTGACTTTGTTTATCTTTTTGGCGTAACTCATCTAATTCAGCTTTAATGTTTATCTGCTCTTTCTGGCAGATGAAATCAACTAGATAGTCATGAACTAATTGATAGCGACTAGCGGGGGACTCTGGTATTAAAAAGACCAAGCCAGACTTTTCAAGAATTTCTAGAATTAAATCGAGTTTTTCTGGTTCTTGAATGGATTTAACTAACTCGCCACGAGTTTTCAGCAGACGATTATGATTTTCGTCGGTAAGCAAATACAAAACTCGCCAAGCTGTCTGTTCATTCTCTAAGCCACAATCTTTGACGACTGCTTCTAAGTATTGCTCTACTAGTTTTTCCTTCGGGCCATGTTGCTGATACTGAGCTAGAGTAGTGACGTTTTCCATTTGTAGTTGCGCTCCTACCACTTGCAACTCAATAGGACGAACTTCTCCTTGCTCACCGGCTAAGTCCTTGACTAATTGATTAATTAAAGCCTTTTCTAAACCGACATGATAACTTTCTGTCAGACTCTCAATAACAGAACGGGCTTCCTCTACGGAGAAGTTGCCTAAAGGATAGCGAATCTTTTTGTCAAGAATATTATTGTCAATAATCTCTAGATTTGCTTTCTCCATTTCTAGTAAGTTGTGTAAATAATCTTCCCGAAGAGAAATAATTACTTTGACAAAAGGTAAGTTGAGACAATCTCGCAAAAATTTATAAAATAGTAATCTCTGGGCTGGGTCAGCACAAACAAAGAAAAATTCCTCAAACTGGTCGAAAATTAGAACAGTTAGCAAATTACCTTGAGCATTTGCTTTCAACTTGTCGAGGATTTCTTTAATTTTCCCCGCACTGTCTTGGTTATCTAAATCACAATTAAGGGTTTTTTCCGACTGCCCAAGGTTAGCATCAGAGAAAGAATCAAGTTCTTGTCCCTGAATCACAGCTTGCTCTATTGCTCTAAGCCAATCTCTGTAAGCTTGCACCACTATAGGTACAGCTATGCGATCGCCAAAGGCAAAGCCTTTCAGCGCTGGTACTAATCCAGCACAGACAAGGGAACTTTTCCCCACCCCAGAAGGGCCATGAATAACTGTCAGTTTGTAATCGGCGCGGCTGATCCTTCCAATTCAGTTATTAACATCCCGCTGTCGTCCTGATGCAGCTACTTCCCTAGCTACCATCTCTGGCTGTTCCTGGGTTGCCAAATGGGGGTTAGTAACTAGCCTCTGGGGTTGTAGGCGCGAAGCACCAATAAAAGCTCGCAAGCCATAACGCTGCTCAATTGCTCGTTTTTCTTGCTTAATCCGAAACGCTTCTAGGTATCTACCTTGCTCAAAGTAGAGTTTGCTTAATTGTTGGAGTAAGTAAAGGTAGCGCTGTGGTTCGTAACGATGCTCACTTAACTCTATGGCTTCACTCAGTTCCTGGCTAGCCAATTCTAAACTACTGAGGGCTTCTGGCAACTTACCTAATTGCCACTGACATTTCACTACAAACAGTTGGTAAAGTTGAGAAAGTAACAAGGGGTATGTACCTGAATGCTGACTGGCCTGTTCTAACTCTTCTGTCAGGATGGAAAGTGCTTGTTGAGCAAGCTCAACAGCTTGAGTCCAATGGGAGTGCTCAAGTGCCACCTCTGCTAACCAGCCATAATCTTGAGCCAGTTGCAGCCGAGAACCATAAGTTTGATGTAAGTCTAGGGACTGTTTGCTAATTATTCCTAGGGAGTTCCAACTTCCTAAGCATTGTTTGACCTGAGCCAGTTGAGTGATAAACTGAGCTACTAAGTCCTTACGCCCTGCTTGGGTAAATACGTTAAGACATTGCTCAAGATAGGGGATTGCTCTTTCCCAGTTGTGGCGTTTTTCTCGGCTGGATCTATGCAAGTCAGCCTTTCTACAATAGCATAAACCTATGTGAAAGAGCAAAACTGCCCGCCATTGCCAATTATCCCGAACCTGCCAAAAACTCAGGCTATCTTGATAAAGTTCCAGTGCCCCCTCAAGCAAGTCGCTAGCATATTCATATTGACCTAGAACAAATTTCAGACTAGCTTCTAGCTGTGGCTCAATTACCTGTTGACGAGAGCGCAAATCTCTCATGGCCGCGTTGAGTTCTAAGCGAGAACGGCAACCCATTGCCCAAGTAAGGGGGGAGTCGGGAGTCGGACTTCGGCTTCGCTTAGTCGAACGGAGTGGGGAGTCGGGAGCGGGAAATAGCCCTTTTAGGTTTGGTTGTGAAACTTGTTTTATTGGGAGTGACTTCTCCTGAGAAATACGCCAAGGTGCATATTTACTACCACTCCTCAAGACTCTGTTCAAGAGGGAGTCTGCTTTTTGTTGTAGAAAAGCAATTAACTCTTCTGTAGAAATTTCAAATTTAATGGGTGTAGCGGCCCAACTAGCAAAGTCGGGGGCAAACTGTACTAGCTTATGCAGCAATTGATCGTTGAGGAACAAAACTAAGGGAAAGGGCATACGCTTGCGAAATTCATCCCGAACTTGGTTGCTAGAACTCAACAAGTCCTCGATAGCAGCGACAGACTCCAAGCCTAAAATTACTAAAGCAGGATGGTTCCTATTCGTAGCTGTACACCCCTTACCATGTCCGTAGCTTTGCAGGGTTGTGAACAAGGTGGTGGCGTTAGGAGGTATAACTAACTCACGAAATTGGTATCTGTCTTGAGCAAGTCCTCGCAGCCTTTGCAACATTTGCTCCGAGAGGCTTTTATAGTTACAGCGCACTAACACCAGGGAGAACTCCCCTTGTGAAAAGGCGATCGCTCGATCAAGAGCCTTTAATG
>JBAUJE010000378.1:0-7532 GCA_049683475.1 Coleofasciculaceae cyanobacterium
CCTCATCTCCCCCATCTCCCCCATCTCCCTCATCTCCCCCATCTCCCCCATCTCCCTCATCTCCCTGCTCCCAAACGTGGCATCCTGAAAGAAGAGAATCGTGAGGAAAAGGATGTCAGAATCGTCAGAACAAAAACAAGTAACTGTTGTCGGTGCTGGTTGGGCTGGATTAGCAGCAGCCTATCACTTAGCTAAACAAGACTATCAGGTCACGCTCTTAGAAGCGGCCCCAGTACCCGGTGGCTTAGTCTCAGGTTGGAAAACGCCCCAGGGAAATTCTGTCGAGGGGGGTATTCATGGCTTCTGGTATCCCTACCAAAACATTTTCTCCCTAGTGCGAGAACTGGGACTAAATCCTTTTACCCCTTTCACTCGTTCTTCCCAATATTCACCTGCAGGAGAGGAAGTTGAGTCGCCCATTTTCCAGGACATGTTCCCCTTACCTACTCCTCTGGGAACCTTTCTCTACCCTAAGTTTAAACGCTTACCACTGAGCGATCGCCTTTCTGCTCTTCCCCTTCTCTACGCGCTAATTGATTTTGATAATTCCCATCAAGCGTGGCTTCGCTACGACAAAGTAACAGCTCGTGAACTGTTTAAAGACTTTGGTGTTTCAGCTCAACTCTACCGTGAGTCTTTTGAGCCGATGTTACAAGTCGGTTTATTTGCACCAGGAGAACAGTGTTCAGCAGCAGCTGCCTTGGGAATGCTTTACTACTTTATTTTGGCTCATCAAGCCAACTTTGATGTGGTTTGGTGCCGGGGTACGGTGGGAGAGATGATTTTTAAGCCTTGGGTTGAGCGCATCGAGAAGGCTGGAGGAAGGGTACTCACAGAGCGACGAGTTAAAGATATTATCCTTGATGACAACGGCAGGGCAACAGGTGTTGTTGCTGAAGATGAGGTTTTTCACAGCGATGCTGTTATCTTTGCCGTCAGTGTTGAAGGGATGAAAAAAATAGTTAGTAGTAGTCCAACGCTGCGAAGCCGCAAGGAATTCCTTAATCTGACTAATTTGCGAGGAATCGATGTCTTAGCAACACGGCTGTGGTTTGACCGTAAAATTTCTATTAAACATCCCTCTAATGCCTGTTTTGGCTTTCATCCCACTACCGGCTGGACTTTCTTTGACCTAAATGCCTTGCATGATGAGTACCGCGATCAGCCAGGTAGCGTGATTGAAGCTGACTTTTACCACGCCAATCAGTTGCTTCCTCTAACTGATGAGGAGATTGTCTCAACTGTTCAACGTGACTTAGCTACTTGTGTGCCAGCTATAAGAGATACAACAGTTATTGACAGTAGCGTTATTCGAGTGTCAGAAGGCGTAACCCACTTTGCGCCAGGTAGTTATCAATATCTGTTGTCAGCCAAGACAACTTATAGAAATGTCTTTTTGAGCGGTGATTGGGTTATCAATCGCCACGGTTCTTGGTCACAGGAGAAGGCTTACGTTACAGGTTTAGAAGCAGCCAATCTCGTAATTGAATACTTAGGTCAAGGTCGTAAGGCTGAGATCATACCAGTTGAGGCAGATGAGCCTCATATTCGGTTGGCTCGCAAGATCAACAAAACAATGCGTGTTTGGGGAAAAAATTTACTACCCGATTTTTGGTTACCTTAAAAATAATTAACAAACATTTAATATTTTAGGGAGATTAACAGGCTCAATGCAAACCTTAACTTTTCATAGAAACTAATTGTCCTCTTGAGGAGTTGGCAGATACGCCCTTGAGAGTGCACACTTGTTCATCTCAAATTTTCGTAGGGGGTTCAAACAAGTAAACGTGAAATGACCTCCAACAACTCTTCTCTTAAATAGGGTTTAGTCAAATAAGCACTTGCTCCCATTTCTATGCCCTTTTGGATATCATCTGGGGTAGCCTGTGCTGTTAAAAAGATTAGAGGTGCTGCAACCTTAAACTTTTTAATCAATCCCAGGACTTGCCAGCCGTCGAACCCAGGCATAGATATATCGCATAAAATCAAATCTGGATTGAAGTGCATAGCAAAGTTAGCTCCTAGAGAACCATCACCGGCAATCATTACATCGTAGCCCTCAGCCTCCAAGAGATCTTGCAATCCTTCCTGGATCTCCAGGTCGTCTTCAATGACGAGTATTCTTTTCATGCTGCTGCACCTCACACTTTAGATTATTGCTACCTACAATGATGCCTGATGGCTTTATTAATGACTAGGTGCTGCTGGCGTGAGCAGCAAAGCTGTTTCTTGGCCTGGGGGAGGAACTCGGGTAAGGAAACAGCTTTGTCTATCAATAGAGGCTATCCCTTGACTTGATAAAAATTCTTGCGAAAAAGTCCTGGCTAGATTCATAGATATCATGGGAAATGAGCTTAAGCCTTTAAGACCTCAGATGGTTCTCTCTTCCTGTCAATTCTTACTTTTAATTTTTATTTCATTATTTTGGTTAGGGGGCTACGAGTGCTACCTCTAACTGGCATATTAGGAAGTAAAGAGGATAACACTTTTTTAGAATCAATAGATGGCAGTTTATCAAGTTCGACTGGTCAACCCGACAGTTAATCTCGACCAGACTATCGAAGTACCAAATGGGCAATACATCCTGGATATGGCTGAAGAGGCTGGTATTCGCTTACCAGCTAGCTGCCGTGAAGGAAACTGCTCTTCCTGTGTTGCCAAAGTCGTCAGTGGTGAGGTTGACCAAAGTGAGCAAAAGTTTCTGCAACAATCAGAAATAGAGGCTGGATACACTGTCACTTGCGTTGCTTATCCTCTGTCCGATTGCACCATAGAAACTCATCAAGAGCAAGTACTGTACCAATCATCTCTTTACTTTCAATCTGGCAATACTCAGATTTAGTAACATTAAATAATGTTAAAATAACTTTAGAGTAACTAAGCAGCTTTTTCTAAAAAAAGACTACCCACAAATTATCAGGGGAATTTAAGATGAGCAGATTAATTTACGAAAAATCATCTTCTTATCAAGGACATTTAATTATTCCTTTTGTCTTTGCAATGATAGATAGTAAATCTATCTATTCCTATAAATTGTTATCTGAATTAGGTCATAAAGGGAAGTTTCATAAAATAGAAAATCCCGCTGGCATCTGTTCTAACAAGCTCGATATCATCATCGACATTGCCAAAGAATTTTTGGACGAAAACTCAGATGTAGTCAATAGTGCCGATGTTTTTAAGCGTCGCTATACCTATTGCCACAACCTGATTATTGTCCATGAAGAATCAGGAAAATATTTCTATGATCACTATAAGCAAGATAACTTAAATAATATCGCCGCCCCCAAAATATTTGCATCTGAGCAAGAGTGCCTCAATTGGGTTAAACAGGGACTGGATCGCTCAAGTACCGGCGCAAAAGCGAAAAATGCTTAACAAGCTCTCAGACATTTCAGCGCTTACGAGCAACAATCTGGAAAATATGCCAGTGTTTCTGTTCACCCAAAGCAGTCTTACCAGGATGGTCTTCTTCCTCAAATACCTCAAGCTCAAAAGGTTGTAGCAAGTCCTTTATTTGCTCAATGGTATGATGATTCATGGAAGTATAAATTGCCCAAGAGTCGCGATCGCCAAATAATTGACCAGAGAAGCGACCACCAGAAGACAAAGAAGCCACAATCTTCTCCCATAAACCAGGAAAATGCTCTGGCGGACAAAATGGTAATGAAAAACTGGCATTAATTAAATCTACCGACTTTGGCAAAGTTAACTCCTCAAAGCGACTGACTCTAGTTTCCAGACACTCGCTGTTAAGGTCACGACGACTGAGCAAACGGGAAATTGCCTCTTCTTGAGCATCAATTCCTAGTACCCGCCAACCTCTCCTTAGTAGTTCTATCGTATCGCGACCTTCCCCACAGCCTAGGTCAACAGCCAAACGAGACTGACCAAGATAATTCCCTGCCTCAAAACGCTCTAAAGCTTCTAGGAGAGTGTTTCGAGGTGGACGACCATCTACAGCTTGGTAGTAAGCAGACCAATCAGGCTGATAATTCTGAGAATCTGGCATAGGTTATTGGGGAATGTAGAATGTAGAATTTAGAATGTAGAAAAAAAGGCTCTCCTAGGGTAGTTGTGATAAATTAGCATAAGATAAATCCTAAAATCCTTTACTATAACCAGTCTAGGAGAGGCAAAATAAATTCTAAATTCTAAATTCTAAATTCTAAATTTTAAATTCTAAATTTTCCATCGTATTTCCCTCAATTACGGCCTCAGCTTGCAGCAGGATCGCTCTCAACTCTTCTAATGTTTCTTTTTTCGCCGACTGCCATAAAGAACGTTGGTGCGCTTCTAGTAGCCGTTCTGCCATGTCTCGCAGGGCCCAAGGGTTTTTCTGCTGGGTAAATTCTTGCACCTCTGGTTTCAACAGATAAGCCTCGGCAACTCCTTGATACATATAATCTTCCACACAATTAGTTGTGGCATCGTAGGCAAATAAATAATCTACCGTTGCTGCCATTTCAAACGCCCCTTTGTAGCCATGGCGCATCACCCCAGCAATCCACTTCGGATTAACCACACGAGAACGATAGACCCGCGCAATTTCGGTTCGCAACTGTCGCACTTTGGGTTTTTCCGGCAAAGAATTATCACCAAAATAAGTTTGGGGATTCTCACCCGTCACAGCTCGTACTGCTACAGTTAAACCCCCCTGAAACTGATAATAATCATCAGAATCGAGTAAATCGTGTTCTCGGTTATCCTGGTTGTGTAAAACAACTTGCATCTGCCCCAAACGCTGCTCAAAAGCTTCTGCCGCTGCCTGACCCAAGCCATTACTGGTGTAAGCGTAGCTACTCCAATTAATGTAAGCACGGGCTAGGTCTTGTTCATCCGTCCAGTTTTGGGCTTCAATTAAACCTTGTAAGCCAGCACCATAAGCCCCCGGTTTTGAGCCAAAAATGCGGTGAAGCGATCGCTCCTGGGCTTGCTCTAGACTTAACCCAGCCTTCTGCCAAGACTCTGTTTCTCGTTTCACCCCTGCCGATAGAGGGTTTTGCTCTGCTGGTTCATCTAGGCTTGCCACTGCGACCACTGCGTTGTAAAATAAGTCTATTAGATTAGGGAAGGCATCTCTAAAAAAGCCCGATATCCGCAGGGTCACATCGACGCGAGGACGACCCAAAGCAGACAGAGAGAGAATTTCAAAGTCTACAACCCGACGAGAAGAACCATCCCAAACTGGTTGAACTCCCAATAAAGCCAGTGCTTGAGCCAGATCATCTCCACCTGTACGCATAGTAGAAGTACCCCAGACCGAAAGACCGAGGGTTTTAGGGTACTCGCCATGCTCTTGAGTATAAAGTTCAATTAAAGCTTCCGCCGCTTTGCGACCAACATCCCAAGCCGTTTCTGTGGGAATAGCGCGAATATCAACAGAATAAAAATTGCGACCCGTGGGTAAGACTTCCGGACGACCTCTAGTTGGTGCGCCAGCAGGGCCACTGGGAACATAGCGACCGTCTAGACCTCGTAACAGCTGGTTGAGTTCCTGTTTAGTTTGGTACAGATTGGGTAAAAGACGATGGGCAATCCAATCTAATTCCTTTTCTGTTGCTCTTCCTACCAGGAAATTGATAATTGGTAGTTGAGGATTTGAGATTAATTTTTCAATTAATGCTGCTGCTTGCTTTTCCAATTCCTCGACTAGGTCACCAGCAATCAAATTATTGCCCCTAACCTCTAATTGTTCATCTGAAATCGGAGTTCCTAAATCAATAGTGAGGGGATCAAACTGCCACCCTTTATCTTTCGCTAAAGCACGAGTTAAACCAAGACGGTTATAACCAGGATGACGAGCGATCGCTACAATTAAATCCCGCAACTGATTTCCTTCAGGACAACTACCAAAAATATGTAGACCATCGCGAATTTGAGCTTCCTTTAATTCACAAAGATAGCCATCAAGGCGATTTTGAATTTCCGACGTTGCATTTTGGATGTCGTTTAGCTCAATTCCTAAATCCTGGTGCAGGTTTTCCTGAACAACTAATTGAATAATGCGATCGCTAATAACTGGTAATCTTGAGGGGTCTAAACTTTGAGCCTCATAATACTCATCCATTAATCCTTCCAACTGCTGCAAAGAACCGTATAGTTCAGCGCGAGTCATTGGTGGTGTCAGATGGTCGATAATTACCCCTTGGGAACGACGCTTAGCTTGAGAACCCTCACCAGGATCATTGACAATAAAAGGATAAAGATGAGGCATTGGCCCCAAAGCTACCTCCGGATAGCAACTAGCAGAGAGTGCCAAACTCTTACCCGGTAGCCACTCCAAATTCCCATGCTTCCCCACATGCACCACCGCCTCCGCTGCAAAATGTTGCCGCAGCCAATAATAAAAAGCTAAGTAAGCATGAGTCGGTTCTAAATCCGGAGCATGATAATTCAAAGCCGGGTCAAGATCATACCCCCGCGACGGCTGAATCCCCACAAAGACATTACCCAACAAAATTCCGGGAATGGGGAATTGAAAATTGTTAATCTCCCCCATCTTCCCCATCTTCCCCATCTCCCCCATCTCCCCCATCCCTTCACCCCAACGCTTACTAATTCCCTCTTGCACCTGTTGAGGCAAAGTAGCAAAATATGCTTGATATTCTTGCCGGGATAACTGCTGTCGCACTGCACGCAATTCTCTTGCTTCTGGGTCATTGGTTACCCCAGTAGTTAACCTTTTAATTAGTTCATCTCCCGTTTCTGGTAAATCCTCAAGGTAATAACCAGCCTGCTGTAACTCCTTAAGAATCTCTACACAACTAGCGGGGGTGTCGAGTCCCACCCCATTAGCTATACGTCCATCACGATTGGGGTAATTTGCCAAAATTAGAGCAATTTTGCGCTGTTGAGGAGGAGTTTGCCGTAATTTCAGCCAGTTGACCGCTAAATCAGCCACAAACTCAATGCGATCGCGCACTGGTTCATAAACCACTACATCGGTTTCTAGCTGCGGGTGCCAAGTTTGCACTGACTTAAATGAGACAGCACGGCTAATAATTCGTCCATCCACCTCCGGTAGCGCCACATTCATCGCGGTGTCCCGTGGCGTTAAGCCTTGAAATTGCTCACCCCACTGTTCCTTAGTACCACCACTAAAAATAACCTGCAACACTGGCACATCTAGACTTTGCCATAACTCTAACTGAGGTGTTTCCGTATCCATTTTGGCAAGGGAGAAACTGGTGGTATTGAGCAAAACTCCCATCTCTGAATTATCCGGCGACTGGAAATAAGACAAAAGTTCAGCTTGTACATCTGGTTCACGAAGGGAAGAGACAAACACAGGTAGAGGTTCTACCCCTCGTGTAGCTAAAGCCTGACAGAGAGAATCAATTGGTGCCGTATTTCCGGCCAAGTAATGGGCACGGTAGAACAATATACCTACTTTAGAAGTGGGAAGAGAAGGAGGTGAGGAGGTGAGGGGGTGAGGAGGTGAGGGGATGAGGAGGTGAGGGGGTGAGGAGGTGAGGGGATGAGGGGGTGAGGAGGTGAGGGGGTGAAGAGGTGAGGGGGTGAAGAGGTGA
>JBAUJE010000379.1:0-2678 GCA_049683475.1 Coleofasciculaceae cyanobacterium
CATAATCTCCAAAGCACTTACTGTACCTAGTTTTAAAGAACCAGCTACCCTGAGCATATCATCCCAATTCTGCTTGATTAATTCAGTTTTCGCTGTGTGTCGCGCCAAGTTATCCAACAGTCCATAATCAGCTTCCGAATCAAGCCTCCAGAAACGAGCCGAACCCGCATCTGCTAATCGAGGTGAAAACTGATAACCCAACAGCCAAAACAAGCCAAATATCACATCGCTGTAGCCAGAAGTATCAGTCATTAATTCTTTGGGACGCAGGCTGGTTTGCTGTTCCAACAAACCTACCAAGACAACTAACGAATCCCTCAAAGTCCCAGGAACAACTAAACCATGAAAGCCAGTAAATTGGTTAGAAGTGTAGTTATAGTAGGTGACTCCCCGACCGCGATTGAAGTATTTACTATTTGCCCCTGCATTGAGAGTCTGCACAGGAACAACAAAGCGCATTCCATCAGCAGAAGCCACTTCACCACCACCCCAACTTTTGACAATGGGAATTTTAGTCTGGGCATCAACTAACCTGGCATTAGCTTTGGTGATAGTATCAGGGCGAAAATAATTCTGTTCAACCCAGGATAAACGTCCTCTGGTAAGTGCAGGAATTCTCTTTCTCACCAAGGGCGATAGTCCAATGTTACATCCTTGAGCAATAAGTATCGCACAGATAGTAGTTGAGAGGTCTTTAACCTTAACAAAGCTTTCGTTAAGATGGGTAAATTCGTCCATAAACCCAGTCTTAGCATTGATTTCTAGCAAGACTTCGGGAAGCTCAACCTGGGGTAATAATGACTCTACTTTGTCTTTGAGTTTTAGATAACTTTCTGGGTCATCTAATTTATCCAGATTGCTGATAGTAAGGCTTTCCTTGCCTTTTTTATCCACCTCAATTCTGACTTCTGAGTTTTGTGGTAGGTTCTCAGCCGTTTTGGTATAGGCTTGGTTTAATTGCTCCTGTAATACTTTCAGTTCTGGTTCTGGTTTGGAGTTGAGTTCTAAAGTCCGACAAACTGATATTCTGGCTGATTCCCATGCGTCTCCTTTAAGGAGCTTGGCACGGGGATTACTCCATCGTTCTCCCTTGGCAACAAATAGATCCCGACGACGTAACCCTTCTAATAGCTGTCCCAAAATGCAGAAAGTATAGGCTCTACGGTCAATACTGCCATGCTCATCAATTACCCAAACAGCCCATTTTTTATCAACTATCTTCAGAGGTGCAGCATCCATTTTGGGGTTTCTTTGACCTTCAATAGATTGGAGAAACTGCCATGCTTCAAGGATTTTTTGACCAGCTTGTGACCCTTCAAAATCAATGATTGAGAGTAATTTAGGCAAGAAACGACGAACGGAACGCCATTGCTTCAACAACTCCTCATAATAATTATCTTCTGGAGGACGAGCTATATCTTCGACATCAGCAATAGCTGAACTTAATTGTTCTGGGGTTAATCGCTGCCAAACCTCTTCTCTAATTTGAATATCTTCTGTAGCAGGATTGAGGATAACTCTACAGGCTTTGACGAGCTGCTTTGCAGCAGCATCTAAATCTTTGAGAGTTCTTAGACGATTTTTCTTTCCATCTTTTTGAGATTTAGCCAAAATATCTTTGACCAATAAATTCAGAACATCTAGAACATCGTCAATAGCAATGGACTCCATGACATAAGCCCAAGCTACCAATGTGGCAATTCTTCTTTCGGTAGACATTCTAGCTATGGCTTGCGCTCTCAGGGTAAAAGCAGTTTTAGAAAGAGCCTTGAAGCGAATGGGTGGAATCTTCCCTACATCTAATTGATTGATACCCAAAGCGCGAATTGTAACTAGGCGATTTAAGGCATTAACTAAGCTGGGCGCACTTTTCCTGGTCGGCGATTTTCTCAATTGTTCTAGGGGAGTAGCTCTGACTTTTTCTCCAATAACAATCAAAGCTTCTAGATTTTCTATTTGCTTTGAATTAGGGAGTTTTGAGAGAGTTTTCCAAGTGCGGTTAGCTACTCTTTCTCTAACTGCTGATATCAGTCGAGATAATACCGTTACCCCTGGTAGTAAAATTTTCTGTTCGACTAATCTAGCGGTGGTTAAATCAAACATCACGGAAGAACTTTCTCCACCTATCCAAGCCCTTTGATCTAACCACCTCACTAAACGCCAATGTCCAGGCTGCTCACTAAAATCTCGATAACCGTAATGTTTTTTAATGGCTTGAGCATGTACCCAATGAGTTGTTGGACGAGATAGATAATTTGGCAAACACCCCATGTCTGCTATCTCTAATTGAGATGCTAAATAGTTAACTACCCCTTGAGGAACCTCAATGGGATTAATTAAAAACGTTCCCAGAAAACGAACTGTACATAGCTGGATAGCAAAACCCAGTCGATTGTAATCACCACGACGTTTCTGGACAAATTGCTTGGCTGCATCATCAAGATGGAAGAAACGACCTAATTGAATCGAAGTTGGCTCATCAACATAACGCCCGTAACTATGTTGTTGTTCCGATGTGAGAAACCGAGATGACACCAGGAAAAACCGAATAATGTATCATTAAAACTATAGTCTATTTGGTACACTCAAAGATAACGATAGCATCGGGGTTTGAGCCACCTGTGGACGGGAGGGTTTAAATGGTACAGAAGGTAGCTATAAACTCGTCGGGTTTCGAC
>JBAUJE010000380.1:0-4634 GCA_049683475.1 Coleofasciculaceae cyanobacterium
AGTCAAGGTAGAGCATGGAGGCCACTGCATCCACCCGCATGCCATCGATATGGTACTTATCAAACCAGAACAAAGCGTTAGCAACTAAGAAGTTACGGACTTCATTGCGGTTGTAGTTAAATACCAGCGTTCCCCACTCCTTATGCTCACCCTTGCGGGGATCAGCATGCTCATAGAGGTGAGTGCCATCAAAGAAAGCCAAACCGTGACCATCTTTAGGGAAGTGACCAGGCACCCAGTCAAGGATTACCCCAATACCATGCTCATGGCACTGGTCAACAAAGTACATGAAATCCTCTGGCTTTCCGAAGCGAGAGGTACAGGCATAATAACCAGTAACCTGATAACCCCAAGAACCATCAAAAGGATGTTCTGCTATAGGTAAAAGTTCAATGTGGGTAAATCCTAATTCTTTGACATAAGGAATCAGCTTCTGTGCCAACTCCCGATAAGTCAGGAAACGTGCTCCAGGTTTCAGTTCTGAAACCTGCGCCACAGGTTCAGGATTGCCGTCTTTATCCAAAGCAGGTTCTGCAGAAGAAGCATGTAGCCAAGAACCTAGGTGAACCTCATAGACAGAAATTGGCTGACTCAGGGCATCAGTATTACGCCTACGTTCCATCCATTCGGCATCATGCCAAGTGTAAGAGTCTAAATCAGCAACGATAGAAGCTGTCTTGGGGCGAACTTCCTGACGAAAACCATAGGGGTCTGATTTTTCGTAAATGTGCCCATCATAATTTTTGACTTCGTATTTATAATGTTCCCCAATCCCTAGTTCCGGAATAAAGAGATCCCAAACACCCGTTTGACCCTTACGCATTTGGTGCTTGCGCCCATCCCAGTAGTTAAAATCACCCAAAATGGAGACATTACGGGCATTAGGTGCCCAGATGGCAAAATAGACTCCCTGAACACCTTTGATTTCCGTTAGGTGAGCACCAAGCTTCTCATAAATACGGTGATGATTGCCTTCGGCAAATAAATGTAGGTCAAAATCTGTTAAAAGAGGACTGCGGAAAGCATAAGGATCGTAGAGTACACGCTCATGTTCTCCTTCTTTAACTCGTAGCTGGTAATTTGCTAGTTCGGATGTCTCTATTTTGGCTTCAAAAAAATGAGGGTGGTGTACCGATTGCATCTGGTGTTCTTCCCTTTCTTGAGGGCAAACTACCCAAGCTGCCTCTGCAGTTGGTAGATAGGCCCGGACAACCCAGCTAGTTTTACCATTCTGCTCAAATCGATGGGGACCTAATACTTCAAAAGGGTCGTTATGCTGATTCCAAATAATCCGGTCAATTTGTTCAGTGGTAATTGTTGGGGACATCAAGCTATCTACCTCTTTTTTTAAATTAATATTGCAGTAACTTTAATATTTATATATGATTTGCCTTTTTTGTACACATTTTTGGTAAACAGTAACAGAATGTGGGGAGATTTTTAGTGGACTGGCGGGGACAGGTGAGATGGGGAGAAGTTTGGTTTAATTAACAATTTTCTATTTTCTACTAGCAATTTCCCATTCACAATTGACACTTCATTTCCAAACGTTATAGAGCTGCGCTAATTTACTATAATGGAGTGATTATCCGCAAAAACTGGCGCAAGCGTAGTAAGAATATAACTTCCTGAATATCTCGATCAAGTGCCGGCGGTGTATTTCGCTCCTTGAGCTGAGCCTGTATTTGAGCATATTCTGCTGCTGTCATGGGTTTACCATCGATTGGTGATCTTGCCTCGGTGATAATTTCCATCCTGAGTACTTCTTCTGGCAGATCCTCTAGTGGTGGTAGGCAAAGACCTGGTAGGGTTACCGTAAAACTGAGTCCTAGAAAGAGAAGCAGAAATTTACCTTGTGCCATTTTTTGCTCTACTGGTTTCTCTTAACTTGATGAGTTATCCTTAGATGTCTGTGAACTGGCGTGTCGGTATTGCCTCACCTATCAAGAGGTATGGAAAACCTCCACAGTTTATGCTATGAGCGTAAGGCTATCAAAACTGAGCTATCTAGTTCACGCCATAGACTTTAAATGTTATATGCTAACTGCTTATGAATGCTGTTCCTCGCTCAGTTATTAAAAATCAGCGACCTCGCCCGAAAAGACAAGCCAAGGGCTCAAGATTAAATAGCTCCCAGGTAGCAGGAAAATCAACCAAAACCAGAATGCTGCCTCTCAACTCAGCAGAAAAGGTTGCTAAGCTTAATCCCTCGTCCCAGCTTGTGCCAATTTGGCTGCGCTCACTCATTTTCTGTAAACGCAGCTCAGACTGCGTTACTTTGCTATTAGTAGGAGCAACCCTTGCAGTCTATTCTTGGACAGTCTATTCTCAGCAGCAATGGGCAAAAGAGTATCAAAAACTGGAAAGTCTACAGCGTGACGAGCGACATATAACTAAAACCAATGAAGTGCTAAAAGACCAATTAGCTCAACAAGCTGAAAGTCCAGCAACAGGTATGGTTGTTCCTAGCCCTGCTCAGACAATTTTTTTACCACGACTAGAAGAAAATCAGGTTCAGAATACACCTAAGCATGAAGCTAAACCAGAGCCAGCAGCCAGAATACCATTAGGCTACTAGAATGACTAATGTACGGTTGGTAGGGAGACAAAAACTTGCCCAAACAAAAATCCCTTAAAACCAGGAATTTGAGTGTCAACAATTCCAGCTTAAAGAAAGAAAAATCTCAACCACAACTTCCTAATCGAGAGCTAAAGGGAGTTACCAAAGCTCTTCGCTCTAGACTGCTAATTGTTTGGGGCATCCTCATAACCGGCAGTATGGGGCTATTACTAAATCTGTACAGATTGCAAGTGGTACTTTCTCCAGAGCTAGAAGAGAAAGCAAGGCAGCAACAGATGGGATATTTGCGTCCCTTTGTCCCCCGCCGTCCTATTGTTGACCGCAACGGCAATGTTTTAGCAGTTGACCAGCGTGTCTATACCCTGTACGCACATCCGAAGCTATTTAAGAAATCCCAACCAGAAATAGCTGCCTTAGTTGCTCCAATTCTGAACAAAACCCCCGATGAATTAGAAAAACTTTTTCAGAAAGAAAAAACTGGCATTAGGCTAAGTTCTGCTCTCAAAGAAGATGTAGCAGACCAAATTGCTAGGCTAAAAGCAGATGGTTTAGAGTTGATTCAACATTACTCCCGCTTTTATCCTCAACAGGATTTAGCCTCAGATGTTGTCGGTTATGTTGATTTAGATCATCGTGGTCAGGCAGGGCTGGAATATTCCCAAGAGAAATTACTAGAAAGGGCTGTACGCACCATTCAACTCAGTCGCGCCGGTAACGGTGCCCTGATGCCTGGTCAGCTTCCGGAAGGATTTCTACACTTCGATGAGTTACGGTTGCAACTAACCATCGATAGCCGCCTGCAAAGGGCCGTTCGCTTTGCTGTTGAACAAACAATTGAGCAGTTTAAGGCAGAACGAGGAACAGTCATTGTTATGAATGCACTAGATGGTTCACTGTTAGCACTCGTCTCTGAGCCAACCTACAATCCCAATACGTACTCTCAATTTGATGTTAGTCTTTTCAAAAATTGGGCTGTAGCAGATCTGTACGAACCAGGTTCAACTTTTAAGCCTCTCAACGTTGCTATAGCTATAGAAACAGGAGCCATTCAACCGGATAGCCAATTTAACGATACAGGTCAAATTAAAATAGGTAAGTGGTCAATTGCCAACCACGACTTTGAGACTGTAGGCGCTCGTGGCATGATCAGCGTGTCCAAAGTCTTACAACATTCCAGTAATGTTGGCATGGTGCGAATTATCCAACAAATGAAGCCAGAGCTTTACCATGACTGGCTAGAAAAGCTTGGTTTAGGAGAAAAGTTGGAAACTGACCTACCCTTTGGTACAGCAGGGCAGATGAAAAGTCGGCAGGAATTTCAAGCTTCACAAATTGAGCCGGCAACAGCTTCCTTCGGTCAAGGTTTCTCTATGACACCTATGCAGCTGGCTCGTATGTATGCTGCTCTTGCGAATGGAGGCAAATTAGTAAGTCCCCATGCCGTCCAAGGAATGTATGATACCAGGGGCCAAATGTATTGGCAACCTCGTCTGAGTGAACCACAACAAATCTTCTCCCCCACAACCACCCAAATGGTGTTAGAGATGATGGAGACTGTAGTTAGTCAAGGTTCGGGAAAAAATGCCCAAATTCCCGGTTATCGGATTGCTGGTAAAACAGGAACGGCTCAGAAAGCAAGTCCCACAGGGGGCTACTATAGCAATGCCAAAATAACTAGCTTTGTCGGTGTTTTTCCCGTGGAATCCCCCCGCTACGTCGTTTTAGCAGTAGTGGATGAGCCAAAGGGTAAAGTATTTGGTTCTACAGTAGCAGCCCCCCTCGTTAAGTCAGTGACGGAAGCCCTGATTGCCATTGAGCGTATTCCACCTAGTAAGTCAACGGAAAGTCGAACTTCTATGGAGGGAAGTGGGGAGATGGGGGAAATGGGGAGATGAGGGAGCAGGGGGAGCAGGGGGAGATGTTTGGCTGAATTAACAATTGCTCATTTTCCATGATTTGTAAATAGCGACACATCGCTGTTTTACTCACCCAATTACCAGTTTTTTGTAAAAACAATTAGCATAACTCTAATAAGGTGGCATCAGGATAATCT
>JBAUJE010000381.1:0-11016 GCA_049683475.1 Coleofasciculaceae cyanobacterium
TATTGAGGATTTGAGCACTTGAGCCTGCGTCAATGTAGGTATAGCGCACTTTCCTAAGCTCCCGAGATTGATAGCACCAACTACGAATTGTTGCTGGGTTTCTACCGCGATCGCTTACCTGATACTCTAAACCGGCGGGGATTGGAAGGCTTTGTAAATCAAATTTTTGAAACAACGATTGTTCTAGATGCTCAAGAAAAGGCTTATACATGTATCGGATTCATAAATGATATTGATTTATTAGAGAATATGAGAAAATGTCCTCCTTAGGATACGAATCTATAGAAAGATAAAATTCTTAACATTTCAGTTGAAACAAACTGATCCAAGTTCTTAGATACTCACAATTGCCTGACAATCAGGTAGCTCATGACGATGCTCTAGACTTATTTTTTTCAACCATCTGAGTCAGCCTGTCTGGAGTCAGACAGCGCCTCTCAGAGCAATAAGTCATTAAATAAATACCTTTATTCATGCGGACAGTGCTAACGCGCACCCGAAAATCATCGTTGATAAACCAGCAGCGCTCTTGTCCTTGATTGTTTTCATATTCAGTGTCAATGGTAAGAATACCATCCTGACCAAACCAGTAACGACTAATTACAGGAATTTTTTCGACATAACCCTGATTCCGCAGGAGTTTACCTGATTGGCTGGTTTCATCATCTGGGACATCAACCAATACCGCTGCGTTATCTGGATTTAGTTCTTGGCCATCCCGATTTGCTTGCCACATAAAGCTAGCACCCCCTACTGCCCTACGGAGGTCAATATTGTGCTGCTGACAAATAGTTTTAACTCGTGGGTCATCTTGGGCAACTACATCTACATAAAGATTTGATTCTCCCGACTCATCTGCTACCAAGTCAAAGTGATGAACCGTGCGCTGAGTAAACCAAATCCCTTCACTCTTAAGGAAAAAGTCCATCATAGTTAGAGGTGGTGCAAAGGGCATAAATTCTCCTTAATTCAAGATGGGGCATAGCAGTGAAGCACCCGCAACTGATTGTAGATTTATCACGGTACAATACCACCAAATGGGGAGTCAGGAGTCGGGAAGATGAAGGTGATGGGGGAGACAAAGAGACGGATTACTGTTGCCTGTTGCCTATTCCCTGTTCCCTCTAATTTCAATTACCTAATACATTAGAGATAACTAGATGTTGAAAACAGGCCAAGAAGTTTTAGCTGCTTTTCAAGCAGGTTTGGCTCTGAGGGAAGAAGACTTGTACCGGGTTAATTTAAGCGGTCTTGAGCTTCAAGGAGCCAATCTCATTAAAGCCACATTGATTGGAGCCAATCTCAGCCAAACTAATCTCAGTCGAGTAAAGCTTCGGGAGGCTGATTTACGAGGAGCCGATTTAAGTGGGGCAGACTTGACGGGAGCTAATTTACAGGGAGCTTATTTAAACCGCGCTGATTTAAGTGGGGCAGACTTGACGGGAGCTAATTTGGTCGAAGCTAAACTGCAATCTTGTCGGTACGATAGCAAGACTCGTTTCCCTGATGGCTTTTCCTACAAAAGCTCAGGGGCAATTGGACCAGGGGCTAATCTTAATGGGGCTAGTCTTAATACAGCCGATTTACGCAATGCTGACTTGCAAAGAGCCAACTTGCTGGGAACTTATCTTACCGGCGCTGACTTGACAAGAGCCAATTTACAAGGTGCCCGCTTAAGCTGCGCTGATTTGCGGAGAGCTTTTTTGGCCGGTAGTTATTTACGCAATGCCCGGTTAAACGGTGCCAATCTAGAAGCTGTAGACTTACGGGCAGCTGATCTGACTGGGGTAGAGTTTGAGAGTTTAGAAAGCATTGCTGGCGCTGATTTTAGCCAGGTTCAAGGATTGAGCGAAGAAAACCGAATGCGTTTACTCACTCACCCACCCCAAGAGTTAGATACTTGGAACGTATATACTCGGAGAACAACGCGCGATAGCTTGGAAAGTCTTTAATCTGACTCTTCTAGTGTTTTGGTCGGTGATTGGGTTGAGCGCTTGGTAAAAATTAAATATTTTGTAAATTTACATTAACAATCCGTTACAAATAACTAGACAACTACCAGATTTAAGGTCATAATCTTTACAAAAGATTAAGTGCATTCTAATCTGCACATTGGTATGAACCACCGTTGCTCCAAGAGCGAACAATCTTAAAGGTCGTTCGCTCTTGGGAAAGATTTAGTTAAACCAAGAGAGAAATTTAGTTAAACCAAGAGAGAAATATTGAGATTCATAAATCTTGATAATCAGAGTTACACAGTTGTAAGAAGATTGATCTTAACAAAGCCAAGAAAACTATCAAAGGCTTTATCCTCAAGAGTTTAACTTACTTTTGCAAGGCTTCTGTTCGTAGCACTGAAAAATCAATTCAGTGGTCTAATTTGCTTAGGTAAATTGTCTTAATTGTCACCTCTTGACACAACTTTCTTAAATTCTGTCGTTAACCAGGAGATATCATTAAATGCCTTTTGGACCAGCTTCAAGGTTGGGGGTTAGCTTATTCGATGAAACCCCTCCTATTGAATGGGTGCCCGGTCTTGCGAAAGAAGAAGCAGAATCGATTATTCGGGCAGTCTACAGGCAAGTTTTGGGCAATGCCTATGTGATGGAGAGCGAACGACTCGCTGTGCCAGAATCTCAATTTAAGCGAGGCGAATATAGCGTTCGTGAATTTGTCCGTGCAGTAGCAAAATCTGCACTGTACCGTTCACGCTTCTTTGAGAATGTCCCCCGCTATCGAGCAACTGAATTGAACTTCAGACATCTGCTAGGTCGTCCTCCACGCGATCTTGAAGAAATGCGGATGCACAGTACCATTCTCGATAACGAAGGGTTTGAAGCTGACATCGACTCATACCTTGACAGCGACGAATACCAGACTACCTTCGGTGAAAACTTAGTGCCCTATATCCGAGGTTACAAAACAGAAGCCTGTCAGAACATGGTGCAGTTTACCCATACCTTTAAACTGGTGCGGGGTGCCTCTAGCAGTTCTCTTAAGGGTGACTTGGCAGGTAAGAGTCCCAAACTCAATTCCTTAGTCATTCAATCCATCCCAACTCCAGTGATTTCTCCTGCTAGCAGTGGTGCAACTTTCAGCAATCCACCAGTGGGGGCTCGCACGCGTCAAGGAGTGGGTGCAAGTGCCGATGGAAAGGTTTACCGCATCGAGGTTACTGGCTACGGTTCTAATAGAGTCAACCGGATTTCCAAGTTCCGCCGTAGTAACCAAGTCTATTTGGTTCCCTTCGACAAGCTATCACAGGAGTACCAACGCATCCATAAGCAGGGCGGCGTTATTGCCAGTATTACCCCTGTCTAGTCGATAGACGAAAATACCTAGCAACTGATTGGTGATTGGTAATCAGTGATGAGTAATCAGTAACAAAAAAAATTGATTAGCTGTTGCTAGTTACCAATTCCCTTTTATCAACTTAATTAAACCAAACAATTAAAGCCTTTATACGCAGGAGACGAATGTCCATGGCATCCACCACGATTTTAGAACTTTGGCCAAGCAGTGGATTGGAAGAAATTCAAATCATCATCAGAGCTGTTTACAAACAGGTTTTAGGTAATCCTCATGTTATGGAAAGTGAGCGGCTAGTCACAGCTGAGTCGCAGTTGTGCGATCGCTCCATCACCGTGCGTGAGTTTGTCCGTGCTGTCGCCAAATCTGATTTCTATTACACTCGCTACTTTGAGTCTTGCGCGCCTTATCGTTTCGTTGAGCTAAACTTCTTGCACTTGTTAGGTCGTGCCCCCCAAGATCAGAGGGAGGTTTCTGAGCATATAGTCCGCTGTGTGGCAGAAGGCTACGATGCTGAAATTGATTCCTACATTGACAGTGACGAGTATCAATTGGCTTTTGGTGAAAACGTTGTGCCTTACTATCGTGGTAAGAGCAGTGCTAGCAATATGAAACAGGTAGGCTACAACCGCATGTTTGCCCTTGATCGCGGCCCTGCTCAAATTGATAGTGCAGTTAAGGCTTCGCAGTTAGTCTATTCTGTTGCTACCAATAGCGGTAACTCCATCAAGCCATCGTCTGCTACAGTGACTGGCTCCGGTAGTGAGAAGCGCTTTAAGATTCTGGTAGCTGGGGCGAAATTTGATCGGCCTCGGCGTGTCAGCAACACCGAATACATCGTTCCAGCTAGCAAGATGACCCCACAAATCCAGCAAATTCACCGTAGCTCTGGCAAAATTGTCAGCATTAAAGAGATTTAATTTCTCGATTTTCCTAGGGTGGGCATTGCTCACCCTGCTTTTTAACAAACCAAAGATAAAGAATACTCAGATTAGGATAACTTCAAGGTTGATGTAGCGTCTTTTAACTTTCTTCTGTAACTTTTAAAAGAGTTAAGTTATTTATGCAAGACCCTTAACCTTTCAAGCCAGTTCTGCAATGGATATTACTCAGTTTGTTGAGCGCTCAATCGGGCGGTGGCGATCGCAGCGTAGTGCTCATCATCTAGCTTTTAGCCACTTTGAAGCTATACAATCGGTCATTGACATTGTTGCTCTTTCCCCAGAAGAACCAGCAGTTATTGAGCTGTGTAAATCCTATGATGTTTCTCTCAAGGAGATAGTTTCTCCCTTTCGTATGGCCTGGGAAGGTGAATCTGATTGGGATGAAGAGGAAGTCCTTAAAGGGAGTTGCGTTCTAATTCCCGTTCCCGACCCAGTTGCTCTGAATCGTGGTAAGCTCTTGCGTGATCAAGGCTATGCAGAAACGATGGCTGCTGTAGGCGACTATTACATAACCGAAGACAATACCTTTGTCTTAGTCACAAAATATGATCGGGCAGCAGCAGAAGAAAAAATCTGGTTTGTTAACCCTGATGTTCGGTGCCGTGTTTCCCTAATCAAAACTAGTGGCGGAACAGGCGTTCTCACTGCCTCATTTTCCTCAGAAATTCGTTCTTTGTCAGACAATTAAAATAGCAAAAGTTGAATCTTTTTTGCCTTAAGTTTATTTTTTAGCGCTTTTGCCACTATTTGAGTAATGACAAATCTAGGCAATGACATAGAAGAGAAAAGGAGTGATTTAATTACCCTGTCACGTTGGATGGCAGGAGACTTTAGTAACTCAAAACAATCGGCTGAGAACCCTAAACATTACGCTCATATTCACGTTTTCTTTCGCCCCCTAGCCTTCGATTTTTTCTCTGGAATTGGCTTTTATTCTGAGCAAGTTTATGACTATGATCTTTGGAGTCCCTACCGACAAGGAGTACATCGATTAGTCGAAAGAGGCAATCAAATATATATTGAGAATTACGGATTGAAAGATTCATTTCTCTATGCAGGTGCTGCTAGAGAATTAGATATCCTTAAGACCATTACTCCCAACTGCATCGAAAGACGGTATCACTGCTCTATGATTTTCGAGCGAGATGGTGAAATGTTTCGAGGGTATGTTGAGCCTGGTAACCTGTGCTTAATTGATCGCAATGGTTGTCAGACTTATCTAGTCAGTGATGTAGAAGTGACAGAACATACCTGGGTAAGTCTCGATAGGGGTATGGATATCAATACACACGAACAGGTTTGGGGATCTACCTTCGGACCATTGCAGTTTGAAAAACGGGAGAGTTTTGCTCATGAAGTCCCAGCCTTCCTCTAGTGCGACTTTAACGAGACTGGAACAGGTTGAAGCCAAAATGCTGCCCCCAGAAGCTCAGAAAAAGATGCGATGCTGGATTCGGAGCCGTCATTTGATTTGTTCAGGTAATTTTTTTATTTTTGAAACAGTTGACTATAGTGCTGTTGAGCGTTTCTCTAACTGTGTTGCTGCTTTGGGAGGCACTTTAATTTCAGTTGAACCGATTAATAAAATTTGGATGGGAAACCATCGTCAAGTTTTTCTCTATCAGGCTAAAGCAAGTCTACATACTCCCCATCACACTCTGAAACAGTACTGGTTTAAACACGGTAGTTTTCGCACACGATTTAATGGGGGTATTTAATAATCTGTAACAGATTAGAAATATATTTAAATCCTGATAATTTCTCCCCAAAAGGTTTACCTTGAGTGAGGATATCTGAGAAGATTTGACATAGACAAATACAAAAACTTGTTTAGGACACAACAGGCATGGCTGAAGCTTTAGAACCCAAGACAAATCAACAAGCAACTGCTCAAGAAGTAGCAGAGGTAGTTGCAGAACTAGAACAATATAGGGAACGTCTGGTCAACGATACCCTGGCAATGGCAAAGCGAGTTAAAACCTTGAGGAAAACGGCCCTTGCTCAATTGGAGCCTGAACTTACCAAAATTGATGCTACCCTCCAAGCTCTCCGGGAACAGCATGCTACTTTGACGAGTGGTAACTAGATTATTATTGATGTCATTGGTAACAGGGAAATGAGTAAAGCGCTCCACTCCGAAGCACAATCTGGGGATGACCATTTGCTTGTGGCTCAAGCAAAAACTGATAATTTGCTTGATAGGGTCAATGAGCAAATCACACTGGATACCTTTAATTCCAATGACCAGCAACTCCTCAAACAACTAGTTGAGTGTCTAGGAGATACACGGGGCATGACCCGTCTGAGAGCAGCTGAAACCCTTGGTGAAATTGGTGAGCCAACAACTCCTTTTTTAGTGGAAGCTCTAGCTCATCACACCAATGTGGTGGTGCGGCGAGCAGCGGCCAAAACCCTAACCCTAATCGCTGACCCCATTGCCATTCCTGACTTGGTTCATGCCCTTTTGACTGATGAAGATACAGTGGTTACAGGTTCGGCAGCAGGGGCACTTGCTAGGACAGGTGAAGCTGCTGTGCCAGAGTTATTGAAGATCTTAGAATCACCAGAACACTCAGAAAGTATTAAAGGGCATGTGGCATGGGCATTAGCCTTTATCGGTTCAGAGGCTGAGGAATATTTATACAAAGCACTTTCGTCCGATTCTAACGAAGTTCGTGCTGCTGTGATCGCAGCCTTGACAAAAGTTGCTCAAGAAAAGCCGGAAGGAGGAGCTTGTACTATCCTAATTAATGCTCTCACCGACTCTGCCGAAATAGTACGCTGCGAAGCAGCTGCTGTTTTAGGAAATCTTGCCCATCAGCCAGCAGTTCCTCATCTAGTTGACTTACTAGATCATGAAAGCTGGGAAAGCCGCAAGTCAGCAGCCTTAGCTTTGATGAAGATTGGCGATCGCACCGCTATAGAACCCCTACAATCTGCCTTAGCCTACGAATCGACTGAACAAGTTCAAAAGATAATCAAACTAGCAATTTCACAACTTGAGCGGCAGTTGGACGATGAGGATTAACTGACGAGTGGAACTATAGCGTCAGTTCAGTTGGGGTTATTAATTAGTTCTAAGCGGGATAAAGCACTTACTGCTGATTCACGCACATAGGAGTCAACTTCTTCATCTTGAGTCAAAGCCGTAAGTAGTTCTACCGCTCTTTCGTCACCAATGGAGGCGATCGCACTAGCCGCGGCTACTTGCACCGCAATATTATCTGTTGTTTGCAGAGCCTCGGCCAAAATATCAAAAGCAGGCGTACCCATTTCCCCTAGGGCCATTACAGAAGCAATGTGAACCACAGGGTTAGGATCATTAACGGCTGTTTTTAATCCTTGCAAGCCTTCTGCTGGGAAGGGAGTTTCTGGATAGTTAACAGCAATCTGGGCTAAAGCCTTGGCACAACTACCTCGAACTGTTACATTTTCACTGTTGAGCAATGACTCTACAACGGAAGGGATGGCATCTGAACCAATCACAGCCAAAGCTTTGACCGCCGCTCGTCGATAAACTACATCTTCCTCTGACAAAATATCCATTAGGCGAGGAATCGTTGTCTCATCCCGACTTTCGGCAAGTTCTAGCATCGCTCTTGTTCGCAAGTGAGGGTTGGGATGTTTCAGTTGTTGAAAAAGTTGGTCTTGGCTCATGAGAGTTAAGAAAGAATTTTGCCTTTTTTTACCTTTTGCTGAATCAACCAATCCTGATCGTTAGCTGCAATTTCTAGAGAGCTAGTATCACCCAGTTTCTCCAACGCCATCAAAGCCGCATACTTCAAATCCCAGATTTTGGTTTCCAGGCTAGTTTTTAGTTCACGAATAGCTCGTTGGTCGCCTAGTTCACCTAAAGCGATCGCCGCTGCTGCACGGGATTTCTGGTACTGTGGTTGACGATTATGCAATGCTTCAACTAACAAATCGTAAGCAGGAAGATGTTTAAGCCAACCGAACAGCTTCATTACATGGAAGTGAGCACCGTAGTCGTTGTGGGCTTCTTGTTCATAGGTGGTAAAGAGTTCTGTAGGCGCGGTGTCTGAATAATGTTCAAGTATAATTTTACTTGCTAGATAACATCGCCGAAAGTCAGTATCGTACAAGTCCTTTACTAAACGCTGTAAGCTTGGGGGCTGATGATCAGAGTGTGCTAAATCCAGATCGCCTGGATGATCACGCAATGTTTGCTCTAAATAAGGTTGAATTGCTTCAAAGCTGATTTCTCCCTTCTCAATTCCCATTTTTGTCAAGATCCGAATTGCCCTTAGACGAAAGACAACGGATACTGGACAGCTAGCAATATTGGGAATTGCCTGGTAATACTTAGTATCAATTAAATCCTGAATAGATAACCGACGCGTAAATACTTTCGGATGTTGCAAAAGTGCCACTACCTTCTCCATCAGGGTGTAGTCCCCGGTGAAACGGCAAACAGCAGAGATAGCAGCACTCGCTGTAAGTTGATCGTCTGCATTGACAAAAGTGCGAATCTTTTCCAGTGCAGCCTTGTACTCTAACTTTGCCAGGGTATGGATAATTACCCGATAAGCTTGTCCTGGCTTGTCGAGCAATTGGGCAACCTCTTCGAGAATGCTTGCATTTTTAGTACCAATCTCGCCAATTGCCCAAACAGCATTTTCAACTGTGTAGCAGTCTTCATCTATCAGACAGGTTCTAATGATCGGCAAGGCTTGCTCTGCTTGCAGTCGCCCTAGTGTCTCCAATGACTTTCGTCGCACAATACGGTTATCAAGGGAGGAGTCTGTTTTCTCAATGGCTCTAATTAAAGCATTGATCGAGCGCTCAGTTGGGAAATTTACCAGATGAGAAGCCGCTATGTAGCGAGAATCATCTTCACTAATTTGGGTTTGGGGCGTATCTAAAAGGGCAATAGCTTGGTCTTCTGTGAGATTGAAGAGATTAAAAAAGCGTTTATCCATATTTACTAATCATAAACCTGAGGATTCTTGGCTACAACTCAATCTCGTATAGATCAAGTAGCCTGCCAAGAGTCCCCAGGCTTTTAGAGGAGTAATCCTACCCTGATTAGGAGATTACAAGTCTGATCATCATGCAATTCAACTAAGATAGGGAGTTGATTAAGTAATCTAGGAGAGAATTGTACTCAACTAGAGCTTGAGCAGACATGTCACGAGGAGCGCAACCACGATTGCGAGCAAACTTTAATGCTTCAACGTAAGGAGCGGTTGGTAGGTTCAAAGAACGATATACTTCACGCTGACCAGCAATACCCCACTCATCGAGAGGACCAGTACCGCCAACAACCAAGCTGTACTGCACTAGGCGCATGTAGTGCTTGACATCACGCATGCACTTATCCTTGAAGGTCTGAGTAGAATTAGCTTCGCCTTCGTCGTTGAGGTAAGGGTATTTCTTGATGGCAGCATCATAAGCTTCTTTGGCAACTGCATCAAGATTACCAGCTAGCTTTTCAGCAGCTTCCATACGAGCACTGGCTCGCTGGATACTACCTTGAACTGACTCTAGGTCAGAACTGCTTGGGAAACGTCCTGCTGCATCAGCAGCAGAAATTACGGTGGTAACAACTGATTTCATGCTTAAATCTCCAGATAAATCTTTTGAGAATATCTATGTATTTTTTTTTGAGTGAGAACTAGCTCAGAGCAGAGGCTACGCGGTCAAAGTAGCTACCTGCTTCAGAAGTGATAGCAGAGCAGTCACCATCAGCCATTTCCATCTTGCGGAAACGCTTGCCACCCATTTTCTCACTGTTGGTATTGTTGATGTGAGCTAAGGAACTAGCCTTCATGATCTGAACGGCACGCACAGTAGAGCCTGTAGGTACGCCTAGAGCAGAATAGGTTTCTTTTAAACCATTGAGGCAACGATCATCTAATACAGAAGCATCACCAGATAGTAAAGCGTAGGTGATGTAGCGCAGGACGATTTCACCATCACGCAGACAAGCAGCCATACGACGGTTAGGATAGCAGTTACCACCGGCTTGGATTAAACCTTGGTTTTCGCAGATCATTCCAGCTACGGCATCAGAAACGATGCAGCTAGCATTGCTGGCAATTGCGTTAACAGCGTCTAAACGCTTATTGCCTTCAGCAATGAACTTTTTGAGTTCTGCAATTCCATCACCACTGAGAACTGATGTGCTGGTGTCTGCTGAGACTACAGCTCTAGAAAAAGCGTCAAGCATTTAACTCTCCTTAAATCAGGAAAAAAACATCGCTTGTCGTCTGACAAGACGAATTTGAACATAATGGATAATGAGTACCTCAGTCTCATTTATGAGAAATAAAGCAACAAAACTTAATAAAGCCAAAGCTTTGTTGAAAGGTTTAAAGCGATGCCTCTAGTGCTGCTGCAACAACTCGATGGTCTTCATCCTTTCGTAAGCTGCTAATTGCCTTTTTAGCTTGGGGTTGATCAAATCTTTTTAAAGCAGAGGCAACTTGCATTCTAATACGCCATTCCTCTGAATTGAGCAGTTTTATCAGCTGTTCTAGAGCTTCAGCCTGTTTAGAAGAATTAGCTAGTACCGCTAATCCATCAATTCCAGCTTCTTGCACTGTTAGATCTTCTCCTGATAGAGCAACAATACAAACATCAAAAACTGCCTGTGGATTTTGCATTTCGACCAAAACAGCAAGGATGCTACGGCGTACAAGCCAGTGCTGATCCTGCTGAAAAGTTTTGACTAAATGAAGTACAGCCTCCTCCCCATACATAGAGAGCGAATTAGCGGCTTCTGCTCGTACATTAGGATCTC
>JBAUJE010000382.1:0-8426 GCA_049683475.1 Coleofasciculaceae cyanobacterium
GAAGAACGAGTATCAGCGATGTCAGCGGCTATGCTTTCTCTGGGAGAGCGTATTGGTTCTGAATTGTCAAGGGGTTTTCTTGACCGTATCTATGTTGAGGGGGACCGAGGCTATGGTATCCTTACCAACTGCGGTGAGTATGCCGTCTTGCTCGTTTTAGCTAGTAAAGCAGCCAAACAGGGAGTACTGATGCTAGAAATTAAACGTGTACTGCCAGAATTAAAAGCAGCTTTAGAGCCAATTCAAAAAATATCAGGAGCCTAGTAGAATGAGGCTGATTCCTGAAAATTGGCATGGTTATGGTCTTGAGCCTTGTCAATAGCTTTTGTGGAGATGAACAGCTAAAATCCAGGTCTAGGAGGGAGATGGGGAAGTTTGAGAAAAATTAAAAATAATTAACTTCTCCTTCTCTCTTGTCTTAACTCTAAAGATAAATGTTGGACTGGACTCGCCCAGAACCACCAAGACTGGTTTTGGCTAAGATAGATACACCTTAGGACAGTAGACATAATTTTAAATTAATTATAGGTAAAATTGCAGGCTGTAAGAAAAGTAACAAAAACTTGATATTTCTTCACTTTATATCGCAAAATATAATGAGGATTTTAAATGAATGCTGATCCACTTTCGGCTATTTTTTGAGAAATTAGTGAAAAAGTAATGGCAATTACTAGCTGCTTATCAGAGTTCTCTCTACCAGAACTGTTTCAATTTCTTGACCAGGGAAGTAAAACTGGATTACTTACTCTCCAATTCCAAACGGGGAACTCCAACCAAGGCAAAAGAATTCGGCATACTCTACTACACCAAGGTCGTATTGTCGCCGTTACCAATCGTCTGGATCATCAATGCTTGTTTTTAATGATCTGTAGTCGCGGCTGGATTAGCCCAGAGGCATTGCGGGAGCAGGTTAATCGCTGTCCGGCAAATATGCCTCTCGGTCTGTTCTTAAAAACTCAGGGTTTCCTGCAACCAGAGCAGCTCAGACTTTTATTTCATTATCAGGTAATTAAACAAGTTTGTGGTTTGTTCCGACTCAAGGAAGCTCGGTTTAAATTTAATTCTAAAACCACATTGCCAACTACAGAAATGACCGGTTTAAGCCTTTCAGCTACTGAGGCTACCTTGATGGGTCTACGAGTCTTGCGGGACTGGATGCCCCTATCTGATAAGCTTCCAGATACAACTTCAGCGCTATCGAGAGTGGTGATAGGTAAGCGTCAGCTACGGCTAGATTCTCTCGAAAGTAGGGTTTGGCAGTTATCAAATGGGTCAATCTCCTTAAGTGTAATAGCTAGTGAGCTCAAACAACCCATGGAGATAATTCGACAAACTGCCTTTCGACTGATTAGTGTGGGTTTAGTTGCAGAAGTACCAATGATATCTCCCCCTAGTACCACAAGTTTAGAAGAAGAATTACTACAACCAATTACGACTGGAGGCGGTCAATCTGAGGAAAAAAGCGGACAAGACCTCAGTAGTTCATTTATGCAAAACTTGCTGGGATTCTTAAGGAGCAGCAAGTCATAGTGGAAATTATGCGTTTGGTTGTTACTGGTACGGTGGGGGCTGGTAAATCAACTTTTATTCGTTCTGTCAGTGAGATTACTGCCGTAGACACGGATCGTCAAGCAACAGATGAAGTAGCCCAACTCAAGAAAAAAACGACCGTTGCTATGGACTTTGGACGCTTGCAGTTTGCTCCGGGGATGGCACTACACCTATATGGTACTCCCGGACAATCTCGCTTTGATTTCATGTGGGATATTCTGATTCGTAAAGCCCATGCCTATGTACTACTTGTAGATGCCCATCGCCCTAGCGATTTTCGCGCTTGCCGCCGCATGCTAGCTTTTATGGAACAGCGCGTAAAAATACCCATGGTGATTGGTTTGACCCATATGGATTGCCAGGGAGCTTGGTCAAAAGAAAATGTGGCGATCGCACTGGGTTTCGTAGACAAGAAAATAAAACCGCCTATCGTAACATTAAATGCTAATCAAAAAGATTCCGTAGTGGAAACCCTAATTGTATTAATACAACACTTTATGCAAAGTTCAGTAACTAAACATTAACTGTTTGTTCATCACTATTCCCTGTTCCCTGTTCCCTTCTTCATTAATATTAATTGCTAAAAAAGTGCCCCTTGAGTCATTTCCTCTGGAGCTAAATGGGAATGCAGCACCTCGCCATCACGGAAGAGTACAATGCGCTTAGTTAAGCGTGCAACCTCCGGTTCGTGAGTCACCATTACTACCGTAATGCCGCTGGCATTGAGTTCTGTAAAGATATCCATCACTTCAGCTGTGGTGTGAGAATCTAAAGCACCTGTCGGCTCATCTGCTAACAGTAAGACAGGTCTATTAACAATAGCACGAGCGATCGCCACCCGCTGTTGCTGTCCTCCCGATAGTTGGGTTGGCTTATTATTAATGCGGTTTGCCAAACCCACTCGCCCAAGAGCAACGGATGCACGTTCACGTCTTTCCCTGATGGGAACACCAGCATAAATCATTGGCAACATAACATTTTCTAGCGCCGTCAGTTGAGATAAAAGATGAAATTGTTGGAAGACAAAGCCGATTTTAAGATTACGAATCCTGGCTAAGTCAGCATCAGTTAAACCAGAGACATCAACAGCATCTAGATAATATTTTCCCATCGTTGGTCTATCAAGACAGCCAATAATATTCATGGCTGTAGACTTACCAGAACCAGATGCGCCCATAATGGAGCAATACTCCCCCTGCTCAACCGTCAGACTGACATCTGCAAGGGCTTTTACCTCAGTGTTACCTGTACCATAAATCTTAGAAATTTCTTCCAGGCGCACAATTACAGGCTTGTGAACTGGGTTGTAGGGTGTACCGTTGCCGGTTGGATTAAGTGAGGAGTGATGTACCATTGAAGTCTAATCTGCCGTTTTATCTATTTTCCAACCAATTTTCTAGATAGATTCTAAGCACTTCTAAGAGCAACTATCGGGTCAAGTTTAGCCGCCTGTCGCGCAGGAAAGACCCCAAAGAATAGACCGATACTACCAGAGATACCAACAGCAAAAGCGATCGCCACGAACGGAACCCCAGGCTTAAGAGGAGTCAGGGCACCAATGAGCATACTGCCACCGACACCAATACCAGTGCCAACCAAGCCACCAGCCACAGACAAAATTACCGCCTCAATTAAGAACTGAGCCAAAATATCTCGTTGGGTAGCACCAATTGCCTTGCGTAGTCCGATTTCTGGGGTACGTTCAGTCACGGAGACAAGCATAATATTCATGATACCAATACCCCCAACTACTAGAGAGATACCGGCGATCGCTCCCAACATGATACTCATCGCCCCAGTAATTTGACTAATTAAATCCAGAAAAGACTTACTAGCAACTACTGTAAAATCCTTCTTGCCATGTAACTGGGTGAGGACATTATTAATCTGAAAGGCGGCTGCTCGAATATTGTTCTGATCCTTCGCTGTCACCTGAATATAATCAACAGGAATACCATATGCTGATCTTCTTCCTACTACCTGATTAGCCATGGTGGTGATGGGTATGTAGACAAACTCATCGGGGTTTTCTCCAGCCAGAGAACCTTTAGCTTGCATCACGCCAATCACCTGAAAGGATAAGTTATTGATTAATACCTCCTTACCAACGGGATTTTCCGTATCAAACAGCTTAAGAGCAGCATCTGAACCTAGGGCCACCACCTGAGAATTTTGTTGTTGTTGAGATTTATCAAAAAAACGTCCCCTAGATACGGGAATATTCAGCACAGAAGTTAACTCTGGTGTCGCGCCATAAACGCCAGTAAAAAGTCTCCTGTTACGATAGGTAATGGAAAGTCGAGAATCAATCATTGGTGAAACTTCCGTCACAGCTGGAACTTGAGCTTTAATTGCCTCAGCATCGGATAGGACGAGATTGCGTTCTTGTTCAGCTAAACCTTCAGTGTCTTCAGGAGTAGTTAAAATTACTAAACGATTAGCACCAAAAGACTCTAGCTTATCTACCATAAAGTTTTGCGCCCCTTGACCAATGCTAATCATGGCAATAACCGAAGCGTTGCCGATAATTATGCCCAACATGGTAAGGCTACTACGTAGCTTGTTGGCAGTTAGAGTTGTAACTGCCATTTTGACACTTTCTAAAATATCCATAGATATAGTGGGGTAATGGGGGAGAATCTTGGTAATTTCCTCTTTTCAATTGCCACTTCACCTCCTAATCAGATAACCGGATAACTAGATAACTGTTCAGTACTGAGACGGAATTAATTACACATCTTCATTTCTATTCCCTGTTCCCCGTTCCCTTGCCTTCACAAATAAATTTAATTTTGTCCAACTACTTAAAAGCCAACGACTGTATCAACACCTTCTATTTTTTGGTCGGCTGGGGGTTCCATAAAGATGCGTTCACCCTGGGAGACTCCTTCCAAAATTTGGCTTTTACTGTCTGAGTTGGCACCTAGAGTAACCGGGCGGAATTCGGCTTTATTTTTTTCATCTGGGACAAGAACGCCTGTTTGACCGTCTTTTTTGGTGATGACAGCAGCAAGGGGTACTACTAAGGCATTTTCAATTTCTTTACCTAGGAAGGTCAATTTAACGTTCATACCGGCTTTGAGTTGGTCTTGACCAGTTTCTAGTGCTACTTTGACGCGGAAGGAAGTAACATTATTTTCTTGTAAAGCTCGAGGGGAAATTAAGCGAACTCGCCCTTCAAATTTTTCATCAGGGTAGGCATCTGTACGAATCTTTACCAGTTGGTCAGGTTTAATACTGGCAATACTGGCTTCTGGCACTTTCCCCTCTATTTCTAAACCACTTGAGAGTTCAGCAATAGAAGCTGAGGTTGCACCATCACTAGAAGACGCAGAAGTTGTAGGGGTAACAAAGTCTCCTTCTTGAGCAAAACGCCTGGTAATAATGCCATGAAAGGGAGCGCTGATGAGGGTACTATCTAGCTGGGTTTGGTAATACTTTAATTGGGCTTTGGTCTGGGCAACAGCAGCTTCTGCTTGAGCAATTTCTTCTGGGCGTGTACCATTGCGGAGTCTTGCTAAGTTTTCCTTTTGTTGTCTTAGTTGGGCTTTTTGGGCTTCTAAATTAGCTCTTGCTTCGCGTTCTTTATTTAAATATTCTCCAAGGGCATTACTAGAAATAGCTCCTTCTTTAGCTATCATCTGGTTACGCTGAAGTTCTTCTGTAGCGCGATTCAACCTAGCCTGGGCTTCATTAACGTTAGCTTGGGCTGCACTGACTTTAGCTTGGGCTTCGGCAATTTCCTCTGAACGTACACCAGCAAGCTTTTGGGAAAGTTCGGCCTCAGTACTTGCTACTAATGCTTTATACTGATTTACCTGGGCTTGAAACTCCTCACTTTCCATACGCGCCACTAGTTGACCCTTTTCCATTTGGTCACCTTCGTCTACGTACAACTGGGCGATTCGACCTGCTTGTTTGGGGCTAAGATTAATTTTTCGCACTGCCTGGACAACGCCATTACCTTTAATCTGAATAGCTAAGTCTTGAGTGGTGACTGTTACTGTTTGAGAGGTAATATCCAGCTTAGGACTACGTTCCTGAAGCAGTACATAAGTAGTAGTGGCAGTTCCCAACAAGCCAACAGCTACAAGTCCTATGCCCCAAGGGCTGTTTTTTTTTACTTTGCCAAACATGGGCAGTTGCATAGGTTGCTCCTTTTTTAGGGCTTCTAACTTAATGATATGACTTCAAGCTGAGGTTAAACTTCATCTAGCTGGTTCACCCCAATGAATGAAATTACATTTCACTTGACTAAAGTAGCTGAGGCGATAGCTCCATTTCCATAACCTTAAGTCATTGAAAATAATGACAAAGGTCACATAAAGGAGAGCAGCATCTTGATCAATACTGCCGACTTATGGAAAGAATTAAGAGTGACACGTAAAGAATTTGGTAGTCTAAGAGGTGTTGAACCCGCGAGACTGTGTCGCTATCCCTTTGGACACTGACTCTTAAGCTACAGTAAGCAGTTCCTAGGGATTAAAGCTGAACAAAATAGAGCATCTATAGATTTCATCCATCTACCATGACCAACCGCCTTGCTCAATCTCAAAGCCTTTACCTGCGTAAGCACGCGGAAAACCCCATAGATTGGTGGCCGTGGTGTGACCAAGCTTTGGAAAAGGCAAAAGCAGACAATAAACCAATTTTCCTGTCCGTTGGATACTCTAGCTGCCACTGGTGTACCGTCATGGAAGGGGAGGCATTTTCTAATCAAGAAATCGCCCAGTACATTAACGATAACTTCTTGCCAATCAAAGTAGATCGAGAAGAAAGACCGGACATTGATAGCATTTACATGCAGGCATTGCAGATGATGACTGGTCAAGGTGGCTGGCCAATGAATGTCTTCCTAACTCCCGATGAGCGGGTTCCCTTCTACGGAGGCACCTACTTTCCCTTAGAACCCCTCTACGGACGACCTGGATTTTTTCAGGTGCTACAGGCAATTCGTCGCTTCTACGATCTAGAAAAGGGTAAGCTGCAAAGCTTCAAGGAAGAGATTGTCGAAAATCTCCAACTCTCAGCAATTCTACCAGGCCCAACTCAGTTAGGTGATAATTTACTCAGGGGTGGTATAGAAGCCAATACTCGTGTAGTTAGTGCTGTAACCCCTGGGCCAAGTTTCCCGATGATTCCCTATGCTTCTTTTGTACTAAGGGGTAGCAGGTTTGACTTTGCCTCCAATTACAATGCCCAGCAAGCTTCTGTTCAACGAGGATTAGATTTAGTAACAGGAGGCATTTATGATCATGTTGCTGGAGGTTTTCACCGCTACACCGTTGATCCGACTTGGACAGTACCCCACTTTGAAAAGATGCTCTATGACAATGGACAAATTGTCGAGTATCTGGCTGATTTGTGGAGTGCAGGTATTGAGAAAGCAGCAATTAGCAGAGCGATCGCAGGTACGGTACAGTGGCTTAAGCGAGAGATGACCTCTTCTCATGGTTTCTTTTACGCTGCCCAAGATGCCGACAATTTTACAACTCCAACTGCTGATGAACCAGAGGAAGGAGCTTTTTACGTCTGGAAATATCAAGAACTGGAACAACTACTTACATCGTCGGAGTTGGCAGAAATTGAGGAGCAATTTACCATCACAGTCCAGGGCAATTTTGAAGGTCAAAATGTGCTACAGCGCCATAACTCTGAGCAGCTAAGCGAAACCGTAGAAACTGCCCTAGCTAAACTATTTGAGGCTCGTTATGGCTCAAAACCTGACAACTTAGAAACTTTTCCACCAGCTCTTAACAATCACCAAGCAAAAAGCGATAACTGGCCTGGTCGAATTCCACCAGTCACAGACACAAAAATGATTGTAGCTTGGAATAGCTTAATGATTTCTGGTCTGGCACGAGCTTGTACAGTTTTCGGTCAAGAAGAATACTGGCAACTAGCAACAAAAGCAGCTCAATTTATTCTGGATAATCAATGGCGAGAAGGTCGCTTTCACCGACTCAACTATGATGGTAAGCCAGCAGTGTTTGCTCAGTCGGAAGATTATGCCCTGTTTATCAAAGCATTACTGGATTTACATCAAGCTAGTTTGTCAGGGGTAGTAGAAGCTGGTGACCACTGGTTAGAGAAAGCAATCAAGATACAAGAGGAGTTTGATGAACTTCTCTGGAGTATAGAACTAGGAGGTTACTACAACGCGGCTAATGACAGTGGTGGTGAGTTATTAGTGCGAGAACGCAGCTATGCTGATAATGCCACACCATCTGCCAATGGGGTTGCGATCGCTAATCTGGTTCGTTTAACTTTGCTCAGTAATGACCTGCAATACCTCAACCGAGCAGAGCAATCTTTACAAGCTTTTAGCAGCATTCTCAACCAGTCTCCTCAAGCAGCTCCCAGCTTATTTACTGCCTTAGATTGGTACCGCAACTGTACTTTAATTCGTTCTGATTCAGAGTTAATAGTATCTCTTACTAAGCAGTACTTACCAACTAGTGCCTTTAAGTTAGACAGTAACCTACCTGAAGATGCCGTAGGTTTAGTTTGCCAAGAACTCCGCTGTCTCAAACCAGCCTCTAGCCAAGAACAATTATTAGAGCAAGTCAGACGTAGTCAGGTTAGGGCGTAGTGGAAAGTGACATACTCCCCTCCCAAATCATAGATTATGGAAGGGGCTTCTAAAGGAGAGAGAGTTGAACCCAATCTTCTTTTAAAAGTTCGCGCTTCTCAGGCTGGCTATCGCCGCAGCCTCCACGCGCAGCGCCAGAAGCTCGACTTGGGGAGCCCCCAAGACCGCACTGGCTTGACAAGATGAGTCCCACCTCGCTTAATGCCCGATTCAAAATGTTGCGACCAGCATTCTCGTCGCGGTCTAAGACACAGTTACACTTCGGGCATTGGTGAGTGCGAAC
>JBAUJE010000383.1:0-5071 GCA_049683475.1 Coleofasciculaceae cyanobacterium
GGAAGTTGCAGCCTTCCAAGTAGGAGGAGGCTAGTCCGTGGGTGTACCAAGAACTAACGAAGGTGGTGCCGGTCAGCCAAGCCCCAATTGCCAGGTAGGCGCAGGGGAAGAGCAAGATGCCGGACCAACCGACGAAGACAAAACGGTCGCGCTTTAGCCAGTCATCAAGGACGTCGAACCATCCTCTCTGACTTGGCGCGCGTCCTACGGCTATAGTCATAATTTCAAATCCTCTTACCTTAATATTGAGTGATTTGCAAGGATTCTAATTTTTACGCTGTCGCGTTGGTTCTTAACATTTCCACAGCTACAAGCTAGGAATTTTCGAGATTTAGATTCAGTCTCTGCTGATTCTTCTCTCAAAGGATGTGCTAAGCACCCCTAACTACGAGCTATATAGTAGCTAGCAGTCACTTAATGTTTCTTAAACTATCACATTTTGACGAAATTATGCCGGTTAACCTTAATGTAAGGTAGGGCTATTTCTCGTTACATACAATAATAATCAATATCAGATATTTTACAAATTGACATATATTTCCTCATAATTTTTGGACAAGCAGCTCTTTTTCCATCAAAAATTTGACAGCTCTAGGGTGAGGCTTGAAAGCAACATACCAAAACTTTCTTTCGAGGAGAAGTTGGCGAGGCAGTAGAAAACACAACACGGTAAAATAACAAAGCTAGTCCTAGCCAGGGCTTCCTTGGCAAGAGCCTAGTGATTGGTGGGAGGAGCAGTTAATTAAAATCAAATATTGAGTGGGTAAGAGCGTTTCATGACAGTATCGATAACCCAAACAGATAGCGACATCATCCATAAGCCTGTTTTAGGCTCTCGCCGATTCAGTAACTATTGGTGGGCAACAATTGTATCCTTGGGGGGTACGGGATTTTTGTTGGCAGGTATATCTAGTTACCTAAAAGTTAATCTGCTTCCAGTTGGTGATACAACCAGTCTCGTCTTTATCCCTCAAGGTGTAGCCATGGGATTCTACGGTTTTGCTGCTCTAGCGTTGGCACTCTACCTCTGGCTGGTTATCCTTTGGGATGTTGGTGGCGGCTACAATGAGTTTAATAAAGAGACTGGCATGGTTAAGATTTTTCGCCAGGGTTTTCCTGGTAAAAATCGCACCATTGAGTTCAGGTGTCGTTTACAGGATGTTCAATCAATTAGAGTACAAATCAAGGAAGGTCTTAATCCCAGCCGCGCTTTGTATCTTCGGGTTAAAGATCGCCGGGAAGTACCTCTGACTCGTGTTGGTCAACCCCTTTCTCTTTCTGAACTGGAAAATCAAGGAGCAGAGCTAGCTCGTTTTCTAGAGGTTCCTCTTGAAGGCTTGTAAGTAGCAATAAGAATAAGCAATTTAATTTCTGCTTATGATAATTCAGTAGCTAAAGCTACCAAAAGGTTAATTGAACATGCAGATAAATATTCGGCAATGGTTATCCATGCTCCTAATCGTTGCGAGTTTGGTCTTGGGAGGATGTGGCACACAACAAGCAGCCTCTCTAGACTCGACAGAGCCTTCAGCCGCTCAAACAGAATCTCAACCCCAAGTACAACAAACTAGCAATCCTGAAAAAGCAAACCTGCCAAGGTTAGAGGGGAAAGCAACTGTAGTATTAACAGTAAAAGATTCACCAATCAAAATTGAGGTGAATGGCGATGATGCTCCAATTACCGCAGGAAATTTCGTTGACCTTGTTGAGCGGGGCTTCTACGATGGACTAGTGTTTCATCGAGTAGTACCAGATTTCGTGGCTCAAGGCGGTGATCCTCAAGGAAAAGACCCTAACTTTCCCGTAGAACGTCTGGGAACAGGTAGTTTCGTAGATCCGGATACGGCCCAAACTCGTTACGTTCAACTAGAGATTAAACCACAAGGTGCCGACGAACCAATCTACAGTAAAACTTTTAAGCAGGCAGGTATATCGGCTCCACCTCAGCTTCGGCATACCCGTGGTGCTGTGGCAATGGCTCGCTCACCCATTCCTGATTCAGCTTCTTCACAATTCTACATAACTCTAGCCCCTCAGCCATTCCTAGATGGTGACTATGCCGTTTTTGGCTACGTTACTGAGGGTATGGATATTGTAGATAAAATCCAACAAGGCGATCGCATTGAGTCAGCTGAAGTAACTCAGGGTATAGAAAACCTTAAGGAATAGACAGACAGTCAAGCCTAGTGGTGTGCTTCTTCGTAGGAAGCACTACACCAGACCGAGATTCTATCAGTCCATGTCCGAAGTAATAGCTGGTGTAGAAGCATGTCACTGAAGGTGGTTGTTACTGGCCTCGGTCTTGTCTCAGCTTTAGGTAGTTTAGAATCTAGCTGGAGAAGTCTGATCGATGGCAAATCAGCTATTAGGCAACACAAACCTTTTGCTGATTTACCATCTCTACCTCTAGGCTTAATTGGTGGAACAACCTCTCTAGAAAAACTAACCCAACTAGCTGTCTCAGATGCTGTTCAGGACGCTGGTTTAGCAACACAAGCACCAAATTGTGGTGTGGTGGTTGGTTCTAGTCGCGGCTGTCAGGCAGCTTGGGAGTACCTGGCAGGGGTATTAAGGGAGGGAGCAAAGGAGCAGGGGAGAAAAATTAACCTCCTCACCCCGTCACTCCCTGATCAAGAGACAAGTTTAGGGGGTTGGTTGGAAACGCTTCCCCATCAAGCTGCCATTACAGCTGCTCGTCAGGTAAAGTCAAATGGACCTGTCTTAGCACCGATGGCAGCTTGTGCCACTGGTATCTGGGCAATCGCTCAAGGATTTGAACTAATCAAGACTGGTCAATGTCAGCGAGTAATTGCCGGTGCTGTAGAAGCACCAATTACTCAACTCACTTTGGCAGGGTTTGATAAAATCGGTGTCCTGGCAAAAACTGGTGCTTATCCCTTTGATCGGCAGCGTGAAGGTCTGGTTTTGGGGGAAGGAGCGGCGATTTTAGTTTTAGAGTCAGCTGAGTCAGCCCTGGCTAGAGGTGCATCAGTTTACGGACAACTATTGGGATTTGGTCTAACTTGCGACGCTTATCACGTAAGTACTCCTAATCGAGATCACCACAGTGCGGCCATGGCAGTCAAGCAATGTTTAGAGCGCTCTAAGCTACATCACGCCGATATTGACTATATTCATGCCCATGGTACTAGCACCAAGCTCAACGACGATAACGAAGCTCAGCTGATACAGAAGCTGTTTACTCAAGGAGTACCGGTTAGTTCTACAAAGGGAGCAACAGGACACACCCTAGGAGCCTCCGGAGCTATAGGTGCCGTCTTTAGTATGATGGCCTTAAAGCATCAACTGTTGCCCCCTTGTGTGGGGCTGAGGGAAACGGAGTTTAATTTGGACTTAGTTACTACACCCCGTCAAGCTCAGGTTAGGCACCTGCTTTGTTTCAGTTTTGGATTTGGCGGACAAAATGCTGTCTTAGCTATGGCTAAGTAGCTTGAGTATTCCCCAAAATGGATATTCACTAGAATTGATTGATCTGTTGCTCGAGACTGCTATGGAGGGTAGGGTTTAGGGTGGAAATTTCCGAGGGCATTGAGTAACTTTTATCTCCATTAATCCCTATTGATGTGCAGTACACTCAGTTAGAAATTCCCCACCGAGAATTGGGGGAAGGCATCGGGGGGTGGTCGGGGAGCCTCTGGCTTTAGACATGGGGAGGAACGACCACCCCCCTTACATAAACAGCCGAGCGTAAGAGCGAGTCATTTGTTGTCTGCAACCCATTTTTGATTTTCAATGTATTGCTTGACGATGTTGATAGGCGCACCTCCAACCGTGGTAACAAAATAACTGTTTGTCCAAAGGCTAGGCAGTCGTCGCTTAAGCCAAGGGAACTCGCTTCGCAAAAGCCTAGATGACCGACCTTTTAGCTGCTTAACAATCCGGTGGATACCAAACTGCGGGTCGCAGTCGATGAGCAGATGGACATGGTCAGGCATGACCTCTTGTTCGACGATGTCAAAGTCAAGTTCTCTTGCTAGTTCCATTGTAATTTGCTTGAATCGCTCACCAACACCGTCTATTAGAACTGGGCGACGATATTTTGGACAAAACACAACATGATATTTGCAGCTAAATACTATGTTTTTATTGCTTTTATAGTTTCTTTGTCCCATTCGTGTTAATGTTAGATAGACTCTTTCAATCTATCACTGTGCCACGCAAGTCAACACCTAGTTTTATCACTGATATCCCTTTGGTGGTTAACCCATCCGAGGAACGGGTGTTATTGTCACGGCTAGAGGCAGGTCGTCAACTCTACAACGCCTGTCTAGGTGAAGCAATACGTCGAGTTAGATTGGTAAGGCAATCCAAGCTATTCGGGCAGGCAAAGTCTCTTCCTAGGATGGTCAATAGCAAACCAAATAAGGCGCGCAGTGATGCCTTCAAGACTGCCTGGGATGCATACGAGTTTAGCGACTACGCAATTCAAGGCTATGCCATTAAGATTCGCAATGGTGGCTCAGGTTGGATAGGGGGACACATTGACGCAGACACTGCTCAGAAACTCGGTACTCGTGCGTTTCGTGCCGCTCGAAATGTAGTACTTGGACGCTCAAAACGAGTCCGATTCAAAGGCATCAATCAGATCGATTCCCTGGAAGGTAAGTCAAAGCGTTCCCCCATGAAGTGGCAGAATGACACCTTTCTCTGGAAGGGACTAAATTTAGCCCCCTACTTGACCTTGAACGACCCTGTAATTCTTCACGGACTCAACAGCCCCGTTAAGTATGTTCGCCTGGTGCGTCGAAAGCTCAACGGAAATAATCGTTTCTATGTTCAGCTAATCAACGAAGGCAAACCTTTTCAGAAAAAGAAGAACGAGATTGGCGACAACCTGGTAGGTGCAGATATTGGTCCGTCAACTATTGCTGTCGTAAGTAAAGACATGGCATTCCTCAAGCCTTTGTGCAACGAGATTGCTGACAAGTCTGACGAAATAGCCAGACTACAACGCCGGATGTCTCGCCAAATAAGGGCAAACAATCCTGATTGTTTTGAACCTTCCCGTTGCGACCTTCCCAAGCCCGGACAGAAGCACGGGTTTGGGAAG
>JBAUJE010000384.1:0-49205 GCA_049683475.1 Coleofasciculaceae cyanobacterium
AAGGGAAAGATGTTTGTTTAGCACTATAGCGCTACGCGCTAGGGAACAGGCAATAGGCAACAGGCAACAGTAAGCTGTGATTGGGTTTCAAGATGTAAAAACGTCCTAACTTTAACGCGTAGTGCTATATAATCCAAAAGGGTATATTTCTTTATCTTTTGAACTAGAAACTTTAAAGCCATTCTGGAAATGCTCTGCGCATATGCCTATAAGCTGTTCGGCATTTAGATTGGAATACTAAATTCTCTAAAAGGGAACAGGGAAAAGGGAACGGGCAACGGGGAATACCCAATTTAAATACACATCAGCTTATGGGATGTTGCTGTAGTGTCCTATTTAACCGGCACTTTATTTTCACGCAGTTCCCTAATGTACTCAGTCATCTTTTTTTGAACTTCTCTTTCTCGGTTCTATTGCATGGACATCAACATTGTACAATTTGGCAGCTTGAGACATATTAAATTTGAGCAACTTTTCCTCTCCTAACTTCTGCCTCTCTTTAGGTTTGGCAGGAATAACACCCAAAACCTGAATTATCTCCTCTGCAACTGCCTTGGCTAAAAATGGTGGCACGGAGTTTCCGATCTGTCTAAATCCATGCCATTTAGTCACATGAAATCTGAACCAATCAGGATAGGAATGTAACCGTGCTGCTTCCCGAATAGTGATACATCTCGGTGTAAAAGGGTGAATAGGTCTAGGGGAAGTAAAAGCACCTCTATTACTAGCGGTTCCAGCTCTCAAGGTATTGCAAATACCTTCAGGATCAAGCCTCAGAAAGCGACTAATTTTCTCTATCTTTCCGGGTAAAGTTTCCTCAAATCTTTTCGTAGTTTGGGGATTATGTTTAGTTAGCAAACTAGAAGTGAGAATTTGACGATCATATTCACGCTCATAGGAGTAATTATCTTGGGGAGAATAAAGACCATGAAGCTGACTACCGTAATCACTTGGTACGCCGTATTCAGCTCTGACCCAGTCTCTTGTCCATAATTCTGGATACTTTTCCACTTCAGGTAAATCTCTGATAGCATCCCAAACTCTAGGGCAACTTGGTAGTTCCGATAAATTAGTTAACCTAGAACCATTTAAAGATAATGGTGTAGTAATTGGTTGCGGATATTTAGGCAAAGAAAGTCCTTTTCTGCATCCAAGTAAGAACAGTCTTTTTCGTTCTTGGGGTACTCCGTATTGAGCGGCATTAAGCACTTGATATTTTCCTAATACATCATAGCCATTTTTCTTGAATTTACGAATAACTTCTTTAATAGTTTTTTTGTGTTTTCCCCTCGCGATACCTGGCACATTTTCCATTACAAATAGTTTGGGCTGTAACTCTGCTACCAAACGGATGAAGTGAAAGACGAGAGAATTTCTAGGGTCATCAAGGAGGTGTTTGCCCATCATGGAGAAACCTTGGCAAGGAGGACCACCAAATACCACGTCAATCTCACGATTACCAATAGCAGATAGTTGTCTAATTTCCTCTCCTGTCGTGTTAGCAATATTTTGACAAATAATAGACCAAAAGGGGAAATTAAATTCGTGAGTAGCACAGTGGATAGGGTCTAATTCTACAGATGCCAGTACATCGAACCCTGCTTGCTCAAAACCAAGAGTTAGACCCCCTGCGCCTGCAAATAATTCTACACCAATTGGTCTTGCTTCCTGCTTGTGTTTGGTCACAGTGCTTACTCCTAGCCAGGGTTACAACTGTTAGTCTTCTTAGTAAGAATATTTTTACCTAATTATAGGTTTGCTGGATTGTTGTTGAATTGCTATCTAATTTTTTATCTTAATGTGTTAATCTAAACTTTGGCATTAGACATTAGACCTTCTGCCTAAATCTGTTTTTGCAATGAGAGACTAACAGTTTTATGCTCAAATGATTTTCCTAATAGACTTCGGAAATAACTCTTTATAGCCCCCACAATATTCATCAATGAACAAACAATATTAATACCAACCTACTTATATTTAGGTTGCTCTCGCCCACCCTAAAATTACAGATTTACCGGGCGTTTTGCTCAGGGAAGAGAATGCAAAGAATTATTAAGATATAAACTGTATTAGTGCAAACTGTCCTGATCCAATAAGAGTTTGGGGGGAAAATAGAGATATAAATGCACTTCAACAGCCCTCAGCTCTTTAGACAGAATCATGCTCCGTTCAGGTTCTGAGGGCTTTTTTCTACTGCTGCTCTTACAGCCGAAACCTTACAACCCTTGTAAGAAGTCAATAGCGCTACTCCCCTCTTGACCCAGTTTCGGCTACTCTAAGATAAAGAAAAAGTTAGTACTGCCAGACTCGGCAAGGCCAACGCTGGAGACGATTCTGTGCCCATCTCAACCGGCTTAGCCGTTGCTAGCCTGAGTATAGCCAACCAATTTGATTGAGGAAACCTGCCTTGGAATCGGGAAATCAGCAAAGGATTTTAGGCTATTTCATTGAGGAAGCGAAAGAACACCTTGACACCATTGAAAAAGGGCTATTAAATTTGCGCTCAGTTGTCGATGAGCCAGAGATGCTTGACGAGATGTTTCGCGCTGCCCATTCCGTTAAGGGGGGTGGGGCAATGTTGGGCTTTAGTAGCATTCAAAAGACAGCCCACAGGTTGGAGGATGCGTTCAAAGTTCTCAAAGACAGTAAAATTACAGTTGACCAAAAACTGGAAAACTTGTTTTTACAGGGCTATGACACCCTGAGGGACTTAATTGACAAACTTCAAGGACCATTTGGTTTGCGAGAGGAAGATGCGGCTAGAGCTTTGCAAACAGCAGAGCCAAATTTCGCCCAACTACAGAGTTATCTTGATCATCTAGCAAGTGGTGGCAAGCCACCGACTCAGGTAAGTACCCCTCCAGCAGCTGCCAAAGTAGCGTCAACTCAGAGTACAACTTCAGCCAAGTTTGGCTCTCAGGTGACAGAAATTCTTAGACAGATGTTGCAGCTATTTAAACAACAAGATACACCCCAGAGCCGTCAAAACCTCCAGAAATACTGCAAGCGCTTAGCTCAGGTGGGAGCAGGTAATCAACCTTGGAAAGAACTTGTGACAGTTTCTTATCGGGCGATCGCTAATCGACAGAATTCTTACCAGAGCTTAGCACCGTCAGTAATTAAAGAACTCAAGCAAGCTAGTGATCAAATGCTAAAGGGCAATAGTAGCGCGATCGCTCCATCTCCCACTTTACGTCAACTGGCAGGTACTCGTTCAACTGGCAGTGCCTCAGCTACTGATGCGAGTCCTAAACAGATAACCATTACCCTAGAACCTAAAGCCGCAGCTAAGGCACTAGTCAAAGCTTTTAACAAGAGGGAATTGTCCTATCTGGTTAAGTTACTCGCCAATGTTGTTCGCACATCTTCTTGAATTGGTGGGAACGGGGAACGGGGAATAGGGAGGTGAGGAGGTGAGGAGGTGAGGAGGTGAGGAGGTGAGGAGGTGAGGAGGTGAGGAGGTGAGGAGGTGAGGAGTAACAACACTGGACTGCATTAAGCTACCCCATCACTCCATCATCCCATTACTCCATTACTCCATTACTCCATCACCCCTGCTTCCCTTGCTCCTCCCGCCTCTAAGGGTTAAGAAAACGTCCTGCCATCTTCATCGCGTCATTAATGTCAATATCACCATCCCCATCGGAGTCGAGAAAAGCATTGAGCACAGAATTTGACCCTTGGGAATTCTGTGTGCTAGCACCAGTTTGCAATAAATTCAAGACTAGAGGTACCAGGGTAGGTAACAGGCTTTGAATTGTGCCAGCACCTAGCCCTGTCCTTCGTTCCGCTTCTTCTATCAGTTGCTGTATTTGAGGATTATTAAAGAGCAAATTTACAGCTTGATTGTTTGGCTGAGTGCCACTGAATTGATTGACAAAAGATTGAGCTTGCTCTTCGCCCTCATTGTCTCGCTTGGCTTGCAAGGCAGGACGAGCATATTTGCCAACTACCGACATCAGGGTTTGGATTGTCGAGGTATCAGCCTGGGAATTATTGCTCAACTGGTTAACAGTACCCAGAATATTAGCTAATTGACCAGCATTAGCTAGCCGATCAGGATTGTCAATGGCGTTAAGGATTTGGTTAAACAGTGTCATTGTTATTTACTCAGTTTTGATTCAGGTTAACTAAGATTAAATTTCTCACAAGATGGGTAACTCCTCCCTCTAGCTAATAGCAGAGAATACTACAAGTGCTACCGTAAGCTAAAACTAAAAAGTAAGGACTCCAACTTCAGCGTTCCCCTAGCCCTTGAGTAAATGCGCCTCTCACGCCTGTTACCCCTAATTATTGGCCTCAGCTTAATTCTGGGGCTAATGCTTTGGCTAATCAGCTCACTCTATCAGCTGTATTGGCAAATTTCCTTTACAGCTCCTTGGTTAGCAAATTTACTGGTTCTTTTACTAATTATCCTCCTAGGGGTGCTGATTTTTGCTCTAGTCTATTACCTTGGCTTGTTTGGCAGTTCCCAGGGAACATCATCTCAGCGTCGCCTACCAAAGATACCTGAAGAAAAAACTGAGGCAGCCTCAGAAAGTCTCAAAGCAGTACGACAGCAGGTGAAGCAAATTCAAGACGAGGTGGCACAGCAAGCATTATTAAGCAAATCACAAGAGATTGAAGCTAATCTCTCGCGGGGAGAAATAATGGTGGTGGTGTTTGGTACAGGTTCAGCGGGTAAAACGTCCCTAGTTAATGCCCTAATTGGACGGGTAATAGGTAAAGTTGCCGCCCCGATGGGTACCACAGATACCGGGGAAACCTATGCCATGAGGTTAAAGGGCTTAAATCGCCGGATTCTGATTACAGACACACCAGGAATTTTAGAGGCGGGGGTAGCAGGTACAGAACGGGAACAATTAGCGCGACAATTGGCAACGGAAGCTGATTTATTGTTATTTGTCGTAGATAATGACTTGCGGCAATCAGAATATGAGCCATTGCAACGCTTAGCGCAGATTGGCAAGCGTTCCTTACTAATCCTCAACAAAATTGACCTTTATCGTGAAGCTGACGAAGAAAAGATTTTAGCTCGCTTGCGACACCGGGTACGAGGCTTTATTGCTGCTTCAGATATAGTGGCGATCGCAGCTTCTCCCCAAGCTGTCAAATTAGAAAATGGGGATATCTTCCAGTCTGAACCAGAGGTGATGCCCTTAATCCGTCGCCTTGCTGCCGTCTTGCGTTCCGAGGGAGAGGATTTAGTGGCAGATAACATACTAATGCAATCTCAACGACTCGGAGAAGAAGCACGGGGCATTATTGACAGTCAGCGCAAACGGCAAGCAGAAAAGGTGGTGGAACGCTTTCAGTGGATTGGTGCAGGGGTGATTGCTGTTACACCTTTACCAGTAGTAGATTTATTGGCAACTGCGGCAGTTAATGCCCAAATGGTAGTAGAAATCGGCAGAATCTACGGCTGTGAGTTGAATATGGAACGGGGTAGAGAACTAGCCCTCTCCCTAGGTAAAACTCTAGCGAGTTTAGGTATTGTCCAGGGAGCAATTCGGCTTATCTCTACAGCCTTACAGCTGCATTTTGCTACCTTCCTAGCCGGAAAAGCAATTCAGGGTGTCACCGCCGCCTATCTTACCCGAATTGCTGGTAAAAGCTTTATTGAATACTTCCGTCACGACCAAGATTGGGGTGATGGAGGCATTACTGAGGTAGTACAAAAGCAGTTTCAACTGAGTCGCCGAGATGAGTTTATCAAGGAGTTTGTCCAGCAAGCGATCGCACGAGTAATTAAGCCACTGTCTGGTTCTGAAGAAACCGTAAGGGAATGGGAAGAAAGCGATTCTATTCATCAAGAAAAGTAATTAACTATTCTCAATTCTCAATTTTCCTTCCTGATTCGCCTTGGGAACACTGTAATTACTAAACATAAGCTTTCCAAGGGCAGTTCTCAAGTGAATCAGCAATTGCCGAGATTTTCGTGGAAACTAGTTATCCTGGCTCCAGCTTTGGGGCTAATGCTTTGGCTAACTGCTGGCGATGTTTACCGTCGTTGGAAAATAAGAGATGGCTGGTGTGCCAGATATTACCCTGATGGTTCCCAAGAATTTTTCTATGGGGCTGACTGTAAGCAGTTTTCTGCTCACTAGCTTATGAGTCTTGATAATTAAACTGATTAGGAAAAACAAAATTAGTAAAGGACACAGCAATACTAATATCTAGTGCCTTAACTTGATGCCACCAACCAACTGGTACAAAAATCATTTCTCCCGGTTCGAGAACTACTTCTAAAACCTTGACATTTTTAAAGAGAGGATATTTATCATAGTCGGGGTTTTCTAAATCTACCTGACTAAAAACACCGACGTGATTATAAACTAATGGTGTTTGGTTAGGTGAAATGAGCCGCCAGCGCTTATGACCAGAGACATGAGCCATGATTAAATTAAGGGGGTCATGATGTAACGGGGTAATAGTTCCAGCAGGGCCAAACCAGAAAAAGACTCTACCCCTAGTATTGAATTTATCTAGAAATTCAGGAAGCGGCTTAATTTCATTGAGTAAACCTTTCAGTTCTTCCCGCTCCAAGTTGCCGTTATTAGCAACCATGTAATAGTCATTGGTTCCCCTACTACGAAGTATTAGGTCAACATAGTCCCTAAGCTGTACTATCTTTTTATGATGATTAGAGTTGATTTCATACTCTGGGTCTGAATTGCGATTGACCTGAATTTCTACTTCTGCTTGACCATAGTTACTTTTTAAATAATCGGCTGACCACAAAGTCATAGCTTGCCAATCGTCCATCATCTCTGTGATGATAACTGGCGTGTTTGTGGCATAGTAATTTTCCAGAAATTCTTGTCGAGACAGTTTTTGCCTACGTTCTATCTTGCCAAAGTTGGCAGATAATTCAGCTAGTTTTTGGTAAATCTCGACAAGAGATGTGAGTTTGTGACCTAAGCGGAGATAATCTTTCTCTATTAAAGGTTCGGAGTCGGTATTATTAACTGCTGCGGTAGCTAGATGTAAATCTATACCCTTATCAACCATGGTTTGAATGAGGGTATCAGCTGGAATATTACGCAATTTATTTTCGATAACCCATTGGTACCATTCATCACTAAGCATTAATCGCTTCCTTTTCCCTAGACTTTATCTGTGGTTGATTATCTAAGTTGGACATTTGCATAAAAATTCTGTTAATTAAGCGAGTACTAGTCCTCAATCTCAATCAGGTGTAGACTAACCTGTTAGCAAGAATAATTTAACCTAACCTTGCGACCTTATAGCAATTCTCATCTTAGTGAGGTACATTTGTTTTTTCTTAGCTGTATGCCCTAGTAGCCAATACTGAAAGGCGCACCTTAGCGTAAGCGGTAGCGACGCTGCGTGGCGTCTGCTGGGCAAAGTGAAGCAAACCTAGTTAAGAGTTCCCTGTTCCCTCTTATCCCATAGATTTGTACCTCATCAAGAAAGAGAAACACGATATCTACCAATTACTCCACTCAGGCATGAAAAAACTTCTCTTCTCAGGATTATTACTACTGCTGTTATTACCTACAGTCGCTTGCTCCCCTACTTCGGAATCTTCCTCTTCTCCTGAGGGTAAGGTCGAACCCTTCACCACAGGAGCAATACCCGACCAAGACCCAGAAAAGTTGCAGCGACTTTACAGCAAACTAGCTGAGTATCTAGAAGCAGAACTAAATGTTCCTGTAGAATACAAACCAGTTACTGACTATACTGCTGCCGTTACCGCCTTCCGGGTTGGTGACTTAGACATGGTTTGGTTTGGCGGACTAACGGGTGTTCAAGCCAGATTGCAAGTACCAGGTGCAGAAGCGATCGCACAACGGGACATTGATGAGCAATTTCATAGTGTCTTCATTGCTAATAAAAGCAGTGGAATTGAAGCAATTAAGGAGGCTCAAGGCCTAGAAAAATTAAAAGGAAGTACCTTTACTTTCGGTAGTGAATCATCAACTTCTGGACGTTTAATGCCTCAGTATTTCTTGGAACAGGAAGGAGTAAAAATAGAAGACTTTAAAGGAGAAGTTGGCTTTTCAGGTTCCCACGATAAAACAATTCAACTAGTAGAAGCTGGCACCTATCAAGCTGGAGCTTTAAATGAACAAGTATGGCAATCTCGCCTAGAAGAAGGCGAAGTAGACCTAGAGAAAGTTCAGGTAATTTGGCGCACACCAGCTTATTATGATTATCATTGGGTAATTAATCCAGAGGTTAAAGAGCGCTACGGAGAAGATTTTCCGGAGAAAGTACAGGCAGCACTGATGAAGCTAGACCCGAATAACCCGGAACAAAAAGAGATTTTAGAACTATTTGGTGCTGATAAGTTTATCCCTACCCAAAATGCTAACTATACTCAAATTGAGGAGGTTGGTAGGAAGATTGGCAAAATAAAATGAGTGATGTTGCACCAGTCCTTGAGCTAAAACAAGTTAGCCATAAATTTGCATCCTTTCCTGCCTTAGTTGATATTAACCTGCAAATTTATCCAGGAGAGCGAGTGGCCTTAGTTGGTTCTAGTGGTGCAGGCAAAAGTACGTTGCTACGACTCCTCAACGGTACTTTGCTCCCTAGTCAGGGGGAAGTTTGGCTGTTAGGACGCAATGTCTCTGCTCTTTCTACCCCCAGGTTGCGCCAAGTGCAACGGAAAATAGGCACGGTGTATCAGCAGTTTCATTTAGTAGATAACCTGCGGGTAATTCACAACGTTAACGCTGGACATTTAGGACATTGGTCATTTTTTAAAGCCGCTTTCTCCTTAATTTGGCCCTTGGAAGTAGAAAAAGCGACTAAAGCTTTAGCACGAGTGGGGATTGCGGAAAAGCTTTATATGAGGACAGACCAACTTTCTGGTGGACAACAGCAACGAGTCGCTTTGGCACGGGTATTGGTGCAAAATCCCCTGGTAATTCTAGCAGATGAACCGATTTCGAGTCTCGACCCTGAACTAAGTCGAGAAATTATGGATTTGTTAAGGGATATTAGTCAAAGGGGAGGGAAGACTTTAGTGGTTAGTTTGCATTCAATTGAGTTTGCTTTTTCTCACTGTGAACGCTTGATTGGTTTGCGAGAAGGAAAGATTTTGTTTGACGCACCAGTAGCAGCAGTTTCCCAGGAAATGATTGAAGATTTGTATAAAAGGGGTGATGGGTTGATATAGATTAACCATTTTCCATTAATATTTTTTGGACAGAGCATAAAGTATTGTGAAGAAAAGACGAAATGTTGCATAAAAGTCAGTTTTAATTCTGAGAAGTATAGTGTGGGTTAGCAAGGTAAGGAATTTACCTGCCAAGCTAAACCCTTATTCACTCTTTTTATTCAGTGTGCACGGCTAGAATCAATCGGGGTGTTTTTAACCAAACTATTGAGTTGAAATGGATTGATATGCAGCCACCTAGAACTTTACCTATCTCTCCTAATTCTGAAGAAAGTAAGACTTGTCAGCTGTTAACACCCTTTCAGCGCAAATTGCTACAAAAAAGTCTGCAACAAGATGATTTTGCTGAACAATATCGCCAGCGTATTGAAATTATGCTTTTGGCAGATGAGGGTAAATCTCAAGTAAAAATTTGCCAAACTGTAGGTTGTTGTCATGGAACGGCGAGATATTGGATTCTCATGGCAAAAGCGGGTAATGCTCATCAATGGGAAGAACAACCTCTGGGTAGACCGAAAGTTGTCAATGAACAATACCTCAAACGTTTACGAGAACTAGCTAGCCAGAGTCCCAAGGAGTTTGGCTATTCTTTTCGACGTTGGACGGCTAACTGGTTGAGTAAGCATTTGGCTAAAGAATTTGGTATTGAGGTAACGGCGCGTCATATTCACCGCCTACTCAAAGAAATGGGATTGTCTACTCGACCAAAAGCTAATAATAAAGAAGCAAATCTATCTCAACCTAGTCTTAATGACCATATTGCCATTAGAAATTTAGATTCTGTTCCTGCAACGGATTCCTTGGGACTTTGGTTACTCAACAGCAGTAGGTAATAACTGCTAACTGTTCAATAATTTAGAATTTAGAATTTAGAATTTAGAATTCAATATCAGGCAGGGGATTTAATTACTACTCTTGAAGCTGGAAGTTCTTTGGGTGAATGTACTTTCTTTCCTGAAGAACCTTTTGAATCCTACTGCGCGCGAGCCTCACTCCATCTTCAAGTTGCCTATTTAGACCCTAAGTTACTATTTGCTCTAATTAATAGACATCCAGAAATTCTTGAGCATTTTCATCAGCAGGCAAAAAAACAAAATTCTTTACTAGTTGAGTCCAATAGTCAGGAAGAAGAAAAGGAGGAAGTAGAAAATATATCCTCATCTCCTCAGTTAGTTACCAAGGATAAAAATCAACCTAAAATTAATAAAGCTTACTTTCCTCACCCACGCCAACGAGTGGGTCATTTTTGGCAAAAGGTGATTCGACGTTATCCTTTTTTTGCTCAACAAAGTGCTTCTGACTGTGGTGCTGCTTGTTTAGTAATGGTGGCCAGATATTGGGGTAAACGCTTTAGTGTTAATCGTTTGCGGGATATTGCTAATGTTGACCGTCATGGTGCCTCTTTACGAGGATTATCGGCAGCTGCTGAGAGTATTGGTTTTAGCACTCGACCTGTTAAAGCTAGTCTCGATCAATTAGGAAAACAAAAGCTACCAGCCATTGTCCACTGGGAAGGAAAGCACTACATCGTGGTTTATGAGGTTACGCCTTCGCGAGTAATTGTTGCTGACCCAGCAATTGGTCAGCAAAGTCTTAGTCATGCTGAATTTAAGGCAGGTTGGACAGGTTATGCTTTGCTGTTACAACCAACAGCACTTTTACAAGATACTGAAAATAGTACTACTCCTTTCTGGCAGTTTTTGGAGTTAGTCAAACCCCATAGTTTAGTACTACTAGAAGTATTTATTGCTTCCCTCTTTATTCAGATTTTTGGTTTAATTACACCTCTATTTACTCAACTGATTTTAGACCGAGTCGTGGTGCAGCGTAGTACTCTGACTTTGACAGCGGTGGGTTTTGGTCTACTAATTTTCGGTCTATTTCGAGTAGCTATGACTGGTCTACGGCAGTATCTTTTGGATCATACTGCTAATTGAGTAGACGTTGCTCTAATTGTTGGTTTTATCCGCCATACCTTGCGTTTACCTTTGGATTTCTTTGAGTCGCGTTATGTGGGAGATATTATCTCTCGTGTGCAGGAAAATAGCAAGATTCAGCGTTTTCTGACTGGTGAGGCTCTATCCATCATTCTAGATTTATTGACGGTGTTTATCTATCTAGGCTTGATGTTTTGGTATAGCTGGAAAATGGCTCTGCTGGTATTAGTAATTGTACCACCCTTTTTTCTGCTAGCTTTGATTGCTACACCCTTCTTACAAAAAATTTCCAGAGAAATCTTTGCCTCAATTGCTACTGAGAGTAGTTACCTGATTCAAGCTCTTTCTGGTGTGCGTACAGTCAAATCGGGTCAAATGGTGGCTTTAGTGGGACGTAGTGGTTCAGGGAAAACTACTATTTCTAAGTTAATTTTGGCACTGTATCATCCTACAGAAGGTAGGGTATTAATTGATGGTCAGGATATTACTAGTACAATGCGGCGAAAATAAAGTACCCATATTATGAGATACTAATCAAAGGTAGTCAGGGCACGTAAAAGGAACTAGGACATGGCACGATTAGCTCCAAAATCATTAAACTTGATTGAGTGCGATCGCCAAGAACTGGAAAAATTAATCAATAGACCTAGTGCACCACAACAAATAGTACTGCGAGCCAAAATAATCTTGCTGGCGGACAAAGGTAATAATAATCGTGAAATTGGACGAGAACTTAAGATCAGCAGATACATGGCTCGTAGATGGCGGAATCGTTGGTTGGAATTGAATGAGCGTTCAGTACCAGTAATTGAGCGATTGCAAGACGGTGAGCGCAGTGGTGCACCAGCAAAATTTAGTATGGAGCAAGTAGTAGAATTATTTGCACTTGCTTGCTCTTCCCCAGAAGATTACGGACGACCCATAAGTGATTGGACGGCAAGAGAATTAGCAGAAGAAATAGAAAAACAAGGTATTGTTGATAGTATATCTCCACGTCATGTGGGACGGTTGTTAGAAGAAGCTCAAATCAAGCCACACCAGAGCCGTTACTGGTTAACCCCCCCCTCTCGATAGCGAATTTGATAGCAAAGTTGAAAATATATCTAATCTGTACATCAGTGCAATTGAACGTGGCGATGATGGGGAACGAACAGTGTGTATTGATGAAATGACGGGAATTCAAGCAATCGAGCGCAAAGAGAAAGATTTACCATTACGACCAGGAAAAGTGAGACGGCGAGAATTTGAGTATATCCGTCACGGAACACAGACATTAATTGCTAATTTTGACGTTGTAACAGGTCAAGTTATACATCCAACTTGTGGTGATTCGAGAAACGAACAAGACTTTGCCCAAAACATTCGTAAACTCATCGAAAGTGACCCCGATGCCAAGAAATGGAATTTAATAATGGATTGCCTCAATACCCATCAGTCCGAAACTTTAGTTCGCATCGTTGCCGAAAAAGAAGGTTTAGATATTGATTTAGGTGTTAAAGGTAAATCTGGAATACTTCAATCGATGAAAACACGAGCGGCATTTCTCAGTGACTCAACACATAGAATTGTTTTTCACTACACCCCGAAACATTCCTCTTGGTTAAATCAAATTGAAATCTGGTTCAGCATTCTTGTACGTAAACTGCTCAAGCGGGGAAACTTTATTAGTACCTTTGACCTGAAAACACGAATTGGGGATTTTATTAACTACTTTAATCTAACTATGGCGAAGCCATTTAAGTGGACTTACAAGGGTAAGGTTTTAGCTGTTTAATGGGTGCGCTATTTAAGCCACGCTGTACTAGTTTGTCCTTACATTCTCTGCGCAAGCAAATTGGTGTAGTTGACCAAGATACCTTTCTATTTGGTGGTACGATTCGGGAAAATATTAGTTTAGCTCACCCAGAAGCAACCCTGGCAGAAGTTATGGAAGCAGCGCAGCTAGCAGGTGCTGATGAGTTTATTAAAAAGCTGCCAATGGGTTATGAAACCCAAGTAGGAGAAGGGGGAGGAATGTTATCTGGGGGACAAAGACAACGTTTAGCGATCGCGCGCACTTTGTTAGGTAATCCTCCCTTACTAGTCTTGGATGAAGCGACTTCTCATTTAGATGCAGAATCAGAGCGGATTATTCAAAATAACCTCCAAACTATTCTCAAGAATCGTACCACTTTAGTAATTGCTCATCGCCTTTCTACGGTGCGCCAAGCAGATGTGATTTTAGTACTAGATCGGGGAGTATTAGTTGAGAGTGGAACTCACGAGCAATTAATGGCAAAGCGGGGACATTATTTCTATCTCAATCAGCAACAGTTAAATGTGACGAGGTAAATTGAGAATGGAAAATTGACGGTCAAGAAAACAGCTTAATTTTAATGTAGTAAATTGGCTCAAACACAATGTCATATGCCTAACATACTTAATTCCCATGTTCCTAAACAAGCACAAATCACAGAAGTTAAAGAGGAAAAATTAGCTGAGCCAATTAGTCCGACTCAGGTTAACAATCAACAACCTACTAGTGATGATTGGTCTGATGCTACTAAGGAATTACTTGATGCCTTACCCCAAGTATGGACAAGGGGGTTACTCTACTTTTTGGTGGTATTTTTAGGAATTATCTTACCTTGGGCAATTCTATCTAAAGTAGATGAAACAGGTATTGCCCAAGGTAGACTAGAACCGAATGGTAAAACCTTTAAGCTTGATGCAGCTGTTACTGGAACCATTGCTAAACTCAATGTAAAAGCTGGTGAAAAAGTAGAAGCTGGGCAAAGTTTAGTAGAACTTGAATCTGAGTTAGTGAGCAACGATATTCAGCAAGTTAAGGAGAAACTGGCAGGTCAAAAAGACCGGTTACACCAGTTAAATTTAATCAAAAGCCAATTGGAAATTGCTCTGAGTACCCAGCAACAACAAAATCAGGCACAAGAATTAGAAAAACAATCTCAAGTAGAACAAGTGAGACAGCAAGTTGTCTCTCTCCAAAATTCTTACCGCCTACAACAAGAGGAAAAAGAAGCTCAATTAAATCAGGCCAGAGAATCTCTTATCCATAGCCAAAAAGCCTATCAACTAGCTGAGAGTCGCTTGGCAAATTCTCAAACCCTAGTTCAACGCTATCGTACAGCTTTTGAGGAGGGCATAGTAGCAGAAATAGAGGTAATGGGACGAGAAGATTTAGCCCAAGAAAAACAAAGAATTTGGGAGCAAGCTCAATCTGACTTTGAACAGGCTAAACTGCGTCTAGAAGAGCAGGAAAGCAGCTACCAAAGGAATATCAAATACTGAAAGTGGTTCTTTACGGGAAGGAATGGCAGTAAAAATTAAATTTGATGCCTATCCTTTCCAGGATTATGGAGTGATTGAAGGCAAGTTAAAAGATATTTCACCTACTTCTAAGGTAAAAGAAACTGTACAAGGTCAGGTTGCTACTTATGATTTGAAAATTGAACTTGAGCAAGATTGTATTCCTAAGTCATCTGAATGTATTCCTCTTCGCCCTGGAGATACTGCTACAGCAGAAGTAATTGTGCGTCAGCGTCGTCTTATTGATTTTATTCTTGACCCATTCAAGAAGTTACAGCAAGGAGGTCTAGAGCTTTAATTTATCAGACCTTTTGCATAAATCCCTTAAACTCCTGCATTTAGTCCCCCAAACCCCCAACTTTGGGCTACCGTGTACACACATTTCTCGGTCAACCTCAATATCGTGGCATTTAGCCCCCCAACTTTGGGGGAAACAAGAACTTTCAATGTTTCAAAGTCCCCCAGAATTTGGGGATTTAGGGGGCGAGGAAAATTTGTGTATACACCTTAGCCCAACATTGAGAGAAATTGAATTTTTGAAAATCAAAAGGAGTAAAATGATGTCACAGGCTATAACTATTATCAATCAAGATATTCTTCACCAAGTTAAACTGGCTTGTAAAGTACCAGAACTGACTGAGATGATCATTGCTAATAAAGTGGTGATAGCCAAGGCAGCTGAATTAGGAATTGAAGTAGAAAAAGAAGAATTACAGAAAGCAGCAGATCAATTTCGTTTTATCAATCAGCTTCAGAGTGCCGAGGATACTTGGTCATGGCTCGAAAAACATTGTTTATCTGTAGATGACTTAGAAGAAATTATTCAAATTAACCTCATCTCTAGCAAGCTAGCTAATCATCTTTTTGCAGATAAGGTTGAACCCTATTTCTTTGAAAACCAGCTTAATTATGCTGGTGCGGTTCTCTATGAGATAGTACTAGATGATGAGGACTTAGCAATGGAACTCTTCTATGCCATTGAAGAAGGTGAGATGAGTTTCTATGAGGTAGCACATCAATACATTCAGGAGATTGAGTTACGCCGTGCTGGTGGGTATCGAGGTATTGTCTATCGCCAGCAATTGAAACCGGAGATTTCTGCTGCTGTTTTTACGGCTAAGCCAACCGAGTTGCTCAAGCCGGTTGTGACTTCTCTAGGGGCACACTTGATTTTAGTTGAGGAGATTATTCAACCGGAATTAGATGGTAAATTGCGTTATCAAATTCTTTCTACTTTGTTTGAAGAATGGATAAAAAGGCAAATGGAACACATTGAAGTAGTGAGTAAGCTTGAATTAACTAGCCGAGTGACTTAAGTTTTTTTTCTCAAATCGTAATCCAACTTCTCAAAATCACTTTTTGTAAAGCCTTCTATAAAGCTCTAGAAGGCTTTTTTATTCTGCAATTTAATTTAGGTTATCAAAAACAGTGTGACTGTTTCAATTACGCTGGATTTTCAGCTTAATTTCTCATGCTTTTACTAAAAACACACAAAAAAAGAATAAACTAAATCACTAATGTCTAAAACTCATTTATTAAATGCAGGTGGTTATAAATTGTTTTTGGTTGAGACGTTTATTTAAATATTTTCTTTAAAAATATTGAAGTCATTAATGCCTTTATTTTGTCATCTTTTATCTATACTGAATCCGGTTTATTTATTCAAATCCTGTAATTTAGTAATAGAGATAGTTCACACAAGCAGCAAATACTATGTCTAATATTGGAATTTACGATCTGAAACCTAATTGAGCTTGGCTAATAAATTCAGTTTAAATTAGGTTTATGTATTGCCATTTTGTTCAAGCCAAACTTTAAATGCTGACTCTAAAATTTCCTCCCTTGCCGTTTCATTTAGTTTAGTGGGGAACCACTTTTCAACTCTGAGAACGTGATAGCCAAACTTCGTGTGAACTGGGTCAATTATTTCCCCTTCTTTAGCTGTGTCAATAGCCTGAGTAATTTCCGGCAGCAGTTTTACCAAAAATTGAACACCAACAAAGCCTCCATTTTCCCTAGATTGCTTCCCTTGGGAATACTCTAAAGCTAAAGCAGGGAAAGAAGCTTTTTCTTCTCGCAGCATTTTGACTAGCCTTTGAGCTTCTGTTAGGTCACGCACGAGTATTTGAGAAAGAGCAACTCGCCGATAATCGTCACGGTTACTAATATAATGACTATCAACCACCTCTCCATACAAATGTTCTTTCAGTTTTTGTCTAAGTAGTGATACCTTAATTCCTTGTGACCAATCTTCTGCTCTAACTCGCTGCTGCTTTAACCACTCTAGGGTTTCAGAGGCACTTAGTAATTTGTGCTGTTGACGAAAGTCATCTCCTGCTGCTTGTAATTCTTCGTCAGTAACTTGAATTCCTAGCTGTTCACAAAAACTTAAAATCAATGCATCCTGTTCAGCTAAAGTAGCAATTTTGCCTATTTGGCAAGAATAACGGAGGTAAGCAACAATGTCTGCGTCTGTCACTGGCGAAATTGTTGGTAGGGCTAGTTTTTCTAAAGTTTCTGGCATAGTTCTATCTTGAGCGATATAGTAATTTTTCTGAAGGAATATCTGTAAAGTTCAACTGGTGGCGATGTAAGTCACCATAAAGATTGAGATAGTCCAATTCTTCAGCAGTTAATTGACCCTGTTGGATACCTGCGATCGCTGCATCAACCTCTTCACGTTTTTGTAGACCCATTAAGCAAACATCAACGCAGTTTTGCGTTAAAGAGTAACGATACAAATCAGGTAAGGAGAAACAGGAAATTGGCCCTTGCGGCGATTAAGAAATCGTTGTAGTTCTCGGAAAAACTGTTCTCCAGTTACACCTACAGAAGTTGTTTTTTCCTGAGTTTCTCTTAGTAAACCGCGACTGTCAAATTCAGTTAGTAAATCGGGAATTTCCTCTGTCAAACCTGGACAAGCTGTAGCCAGTTGCTCCATATTTATACCGCCAATTTGCAACAGCCTTAAAAGCTGCGTAGTTTCTGGCTGGTATTCTGCTTCTATAGCCAGAGAACAGGCACAATCCTGGTAGTGAATTTCAATGGCATTATCTTTGAACTGAATAAATACTCCATTCTTAAATACAGGCTGTTTATATTTAACTGGTGTTAATAACATAACCAACTCACTTGCTTAAATTGCTGAGACTAGTCTTCCTAAGTTGTCGGTAGAAGAGTAATAACCCTTGATAGAATTTAAGAAATTGCTATACATTTCTACAAACAGATAAATTTGACTCTTAAACCGTTCTTGCGTTGTCGGTTCAAGATGAGGAATTTCTTGCCAGACACTGTGAAATATATTTTTTTCTTGACTTTCTTTCTTAAGATTAATCAGTTGTTGAATTTGCTCAATGAAAGAAGAGTTCATTCCAGCCGAAATACAGTTTTTTAGATATAACTCAAAATCCTTGAGTATTTGCTCTGCAAACACACCCCTAATCATCACAAAAAAGAGAGGGTCAAAGTTTGCCCAATAAGCTAAACCATTGTAGATTGCCATTGTTTCTGGCAATGGCATAGTCTGGGTAAGTTCTTCCCCACTTAAGTTAATACTATCTAAGGCAGCTAGTAACAACTTATATTGCCCAGATTCTTGGTGATACAAATCATCTAATAATTGTTTAACTTTGTTAGAACTTTGCCAACTCAGAACAGGGGTATCAAAATCTGCCTTATGACTAAAGAGATGGTAATTTTCAATGGCAAAACCGTACAGAACTTTTGGTGATAAATCAGCTGTTGACTGGTCAGTTATCTCAAGCAGTTGATGGGTAAAATCTTCTAATTCCAGCCAAGTATCAATACCTGAGTTTAGACTCAAGGGAGTAGCATCATCCAGGAATTCTTGTTTATCTAAGTTTTGTAGCAGGCTAATAAGTACTTGAGGATGGTTTGGAAAGAACTTTTCTTGTAATTCTTTCCAGTTGTTAGTTCCATCCATCTTCAGAAACAGTTTTTGTAAGATTTTTTCCGGAAAACCTTTAACTTGCCAGACAAACTCTCTACCATCCTGAGAAAAAATCAGCTGTTCTTGGTAGTAATTAACTTTACAAGCTAATCGTGGATACAGAACACAAGAGATATCTTCTTGCTCTCGCAAATTATTTTTTAAATCCGGAGTTATGTTTTCTGCAATCTCTTGTGTACTTTTAAAAACAGTATTATTAGACATTTACTCACTCCACTATAACTATTTGAGGTCATATTTCCTGCGAAGACCTTCACTCTTGAGAGTGAAAGTTCAAAAGTGAAGGTCTTTCTACCAACTAGCTTAGAGAATTACAGGACTCCATGGTCCAGTTATTGTTGGGACAGGTCCAATTACTGTTGAGAAAGGTCTAGTTACTGTTGGGAAAGGTCTAGTTACTGTTGGGAAAGGTCTAGTTGGAACAGGACTAAGAACTAATCCACCTACAGCTTGATTTAGTTCATCATTACTCAACTCATTGAGAAAACTCTCAGAATCATCAAATAAATCAGCACCAGTTGGCCTGAGATCATGAATTTTAATTTTAGACATTTGTTTCTTTCTCCAATGAATGTTACTGAATCAGTAAGATTTATGATTCATTCTTAAATACTAATTATTCAAGGGGCTACTGTCTGCAACTGTGAACAAGTGTAAAAGACATAAAGATAACACTTACGTCAGAAACTCGGTTTTATCTCTAAGATAATAGCCACTCAATCAAGATAAAAAATAGCTCAATGATTGACTTGTTCCCGACAGATGAGCCTTCAGAGAAGATAATCAACTATCTAAATTCCACAATTTGTAAATATCTTTAGATTTAGCGTTGAGATGAACACGTTCTAAGTCGATTCCTAGTGAAGAGAATTGCTCTAAAATCAACTTCATCCGACTTTCTGGGGAATTATCTCCCTGATGCCAAGCTGCCAACAAACCATTGGCAACAATCTGGCAACGGTTCATACCGAAGCTTTCTTGAAGGGCAAATTTTTGGTCTGGTTCTTCAGCTAATCCCAACCCTGGTACTAGCTGCTTAGTAAATAGAGGAATTTCTGGTCGAAAATATGATTGATTCTCAGCGTAGATAGTTTGTAAAACTTGGCTAATTGCCTCATACTCACTTTGATCAAAATAAAGTACACCAGAGTCATAACGTTCGTAGTAATCTGGGTGATACAATACCTTAAAACTAAAAGGAATAGCTTTTTCATTCAGCTGCTGAGTTAGCCTATCCATCACCACAACTGCACCATCAGGTGTCAAATTAAAATAGACTCGTACTAGCACCTGAGCATTTGCTGAAGATGTAGCATGATTTGACTCGGCATTACCAACCGCTACATAGAAACCATTTTGTACCCGATTCTTAGGCAGGCGAATTGCTACTTTATCTCCGACATTGGCAGATTTTTCAGCTGATTGTAGATGCTTTTCTCGTTCAATATGTAGCTTCAAACCTCCTTTAGTTACCATTAAACTACCATCACTTTCCTCTTTTACAAGAGACCAGCCTGGATCAAAAGAACCATTGCCCCTATTACTTTCATGTAATCGCTCATAGAATTTTAAGTCTAGACCTAGAAAAGTATTATTCTCTAAGTCTAGAGGTAAATCCTGTGTTACTGCTTCTGGTGCTAAGGTAGTACGCAAAGAGCCATTGTAGTAAATACCATAGAGAAAATTACGCAGTTGCAAACTTAAATATTTGTGCTGCACTTCCTCTGACATTTGCTGAAAACGCTCAATAGCCTCAGCTGGTGGTTCCAAGGGTTTGTAATGAGGATGATGAATAGAAAAATTTTCAATCTCAATGTTATCAGTAATATCTTGTAAGGTGGCAAGTAAACTCTCAGTTGCGGAAACTAACGACTGAGATGGTGGAGAATTGAGTAATTGCATAATGCTATTAAAAATCTTAAGCGACAGTAGAATGAATTGAAGAGAGTTGGTTAGCAGCAGAACCAAAAACTGTTAGCATAGCCTGTTGCGGACGACACAATAAAGTCTTGGCTACCTGAAGCATGGCAATTCCAGAATTACCAAAAGATTTTTGGTATTGAATCATTGCCTGAATCTGTAAAATTAAAGCTAGACCTGTAAATTGCACCACTCGCTGCCAAAAATCAGGATGATGTTCTAAGATTTTAGGAAAACTTTCCAGATAAGCTAAAGCAAGAGCAGCAATAGAAGGCTGAAGCTGTTCCAAAGGTATCATCGCCAAACGCAGAGATTCTTCAATACTCAAAGACTGACTAATAACTAAACTACCTAGCCAAATTTGTAAATAACTGCCAATTAGAGTACCTAAATCAAAAGCCGGGTCTCCCCAAGCAGAACGTTCCCAGTCAATCAGTCTTACAATACTTTCGTTCGTTTGCTCCCAATTATTGTGCAGGAGAATATTATTAAGCTTGAGGTCATTGTGGGTTAAACAACAAGGAGTAAAAGCTTCCCCTAGTTCAGCGATTGCTTGTCCTAAACTATCGTAACGCTGATAAAGAGCAAAGAATTTCAAGCCATCAGCCGGAACCTGACCAAATATTTCTGGCCCAATTCTTTCTAATCCTTGAATTAAATTAGGTACTTGGTTGCTACCTAATTTAGAGGAATTACTAGCCAAGAATTCTTGATAATCTTGACGGTTAAAAGTTTGACGATGGATAGTTCCGAGGAGAGTCCCAAGGTCAGCAGCAATAGTACTGGCAAAGTTTTTCTCTTTAACATAGACATCCATTAAATCACGATAATTATCTAAATAGCGAAAAGCTATCAGGGAATTTTCCGCATCAAAATGAAGTATTTCTGGTAGTAAAGGACGTAAATTATCCAGTTCAGGGAATTTTTGTAATAATTCTTGAATCCGGTATTCACTCAAAAACTCACCAGCCGTTTTACCTTCTGGGTTATGTCGTTCCTGCTTAACTAGCAGCTTGCGACCATCGGGAAAAGTAACTAGTAAGTTAAAGTTCTTAGCAGCTAGCGATTCAACCTTACTAAGGGGTTGTTCAGATTGGTTACAGAGTCCATGCTGACTTAAGTAGTCAAACAAATTATGGGAATTTAAAAGAAAGGTCATGGTCTAGGAAAAATTAACACCGTATTTAAGTGAAGTTGCCAACACCTACTTCAGCAAAGACCAAAGTCTTGCCTCATGACCTTTCTATCTTCCCCAATTTCCTTCTTATCTGACTAGGGTTCAGCCAAAAGATAATGGACAAAAAAAATGCACTTATGTATTTTTTCTTTGGCTAATATCATGTCTATCTGAAGCGATATTGCATAGCGTCTGCTGGGCAAAGTTCTGCAAACTGCCCTCTCTCTGCCTTTCTTTTGTCAGAATCTTAAACCTTTACTCTTATTTTGTATTAGTAAAACCATGCTTGGGGGATGCCACCCCCCAAACCCCCCCTGGGTGACGGTGCGCCTCCCCCAGCCCCCCTGCGCAAGTGGGTTAATTTGTTTGATTTTTAGTCTCTTAGTTTCTTCATCCTTAACTTTAAATCTGGGGACGTTTGAAGAAAAAAATTAAAGAGGAAGGATCATGACCGTTAATAACATTTGTCAGTTCCCAACCCTGGCTACCTAAGTAATCTAAAATTTCGTTTCCCCCTTTACCCCTTAGATCTTTGGCAAACTTAGGGTCTTCTGATTCCACCATTACCCGAAGATAGCCCAGCTTTGTAATATAAGCTTGGAAAGTTAGATATTCCCATTTTTGCATTTGAAGTTGTTTCAATTATTTTGGCTCACTACTATTTTTGCTTACTATTATTAATGGGCCCTGCTGACAACAGTATTTAATATTCAAATTCTAGCCTTGACAATCCGGAATAATTAGGGTGTGGGATTAGGATACTGACTATGAACAGTGTCTATCTCTTTTATGATGTCTTGGTCTAACTTAATTTCCGTACTGCTAAGGTTCTCTTGTAGCTGTTCCATGGTTGTAGCGCCAATAATCGTGCTGCTAACAAACCAACGCGATCGCACAAATGCTAAAGCCAACTGTACAGGACTCATCTTATATTTGTGGGCAATTTCTACATAAGCTTTAATCGCCTCAGTTACATTAGTTTTTTGGTAACGTCCGCCAAATCCTTGAAATAAAGCCAGTCGAGAATTTTCTGGTATTCCCTCAAGATATTTTCCTGTTAAAAGACCAAAGGCCAAAGGACTGTAAGCCAACAATCCTAGATTGTGAAAGCGGCAAGCTTCAGCCAGACTAGTATGAAACACCCGATTAGTTAAACTAAAGGCATTTTGAATAGATACCACCTTCGGTAATCCCAACTGTTTAGCTAAATGAGAAAACTCACACACCCCCCAAGCCGTCTCATTACTTAAACCTAGATAACGGATTTTACCAGCTTTAATTAGCTCAGCAAATACCGCCAACTGGTCAGCAATTGGTACAGTTTCTCTTTCTTGGCTAGGGTCATAATCTGGTGCGCCAAAAAGAGGTACATATCTGTCGGGCCAATGGATTTGGTAGAGGTCAATATAGTCAGTTTTTAGGCGCTTAAGGCTATCTTCAACAGCCTGCTCGATATTTTGCCGATCAATCCGGTTGTTCTCGCCGCGAATCCAAGAAAACCTAGGACTAGGGCCTGCTATCTTAGTGGCAATAATAACTTTATCTCGTTGCTGTTTAACTAACCACTCACCAACATATTCCTCCGTTTTACCCTGAGTTTCCGCCTTTCCTGGCACTGGATACATTTCTGCTGTGTCAATAAAGTTGACACCTTGGTCCACAGCATAGTCTAATTGTTGCCGAGCTTCCTCTATGGTATTCTGCTGGCCATAGGTCATAGTGCCTAGGCAGATTTCTGATACCATTAAGTCGCTCTCACCGAGTTTTTTATAATCCATTCCTCATCACCCTAAAAATTATCTCCTCCGATCCTAGTCCGAAAATTCTTGATTCATCTACTGTAAGTGGGGAGTCGGGAGTCGGGAGTCGGGAGTCGGGAATAGGAAATACCACTTTCATTCATGGCGGTGAATTTTTTTCATTGAGTCTGCCCTCTGCCTTCTCTTGTCCCCAAGAATTGTAAACTTGTGTAAAGTCAAGTTTTCAGTTTTGCACTATGATTTCCCGTCGTACTTTTCTCAGTACTCTTTTTGCCGGCTTACTTTTCTGCTTCGCTTGGTTAAACTTTAGCGCTGATGCCTATGCTTTGGGTGGGCCACAACCAGCCTTGAATCAACCAGCCCCAGAATTCACATTACCTACCAACACAGGCGACGGGGAAGTATCTCTCTCAGATTACCGAGGTCAATGGGTTATTCTCTACTTCTATCCCCAAGACTTTACCCCCGGCTGTACCCTAGAAGCCCAACGTTTTCAGCAGGATTTACCTAAATATATAGAGAAAAATGCCCAGGTTATCGGTGTCAGTGCTGACGATGTAGACTCCCACGCTGAATTCTGCGATTCAGAAGGTCTAAAATTTCCCCTGTTAGCTGATACCGATGGTTCAGTTAGTAAAGCTTATGGTTCTTGGATGGGTTTTGTCTCCCTGCGTCACACCTATCTTATCGATCCAGAAGGCATCTTGCGAGAAATATTTATCGGTGTCAGACCAGTAATTCACTCTCAAGAAGTGCTGACACGCCTGGATGAATTGCAATCAGTACAAGGATAAACAATTAGAAGTTTGAAGGAAGACAAGGTGGACAAGGAAGAAATTTTCACAGATTCATTGATGAAAATGCTCCCCCTACTCCCTCATCTTCTCCTACTCCCCCATCTCTCCCGACTCCCGACTCCCGACTCCTGACTCCCTCTCCATCCCCAGCTGTCTCTTAACTAGCCTGAATGTTTGATACATCTCTGGCAAACGTTGATAAATTGCAGATGCTTTGAGATAGATTTTGTGGGCAACTGCTGGGTAACCACTGACAATTGACCCTGGTTGAACGTCATTGTGGACACCTGCTTTGGCTGTGGCGATCGCACCGTTGCCAATTTTTGCCTGATTACCAACTCCTACTTGACCTGCCAGTAATACTTGATTACCTACTTTAACGCCGCCTGCTAGTCCCACTTGGGCCGCTAAAGCACAGTTTTCCCCTACTTGGCAACCGTGGCCAATTTGTACAAGATTATCTATTTTGGTGTTACGACCAACTCGCGTTTCCCCTACTGCTGGACGGTCAATAGTACTATTACAACCAACTTCGACCCCATCTTCTAGGACTGTGCGACCAGACTGTTCCATTTTGAACCAGCCAGTGGGGGTGGGGACGAAGCCAAAACCTTCTGAACCAATGACAGCACCGCAGTGAATTACGCAATCTGCACCAATGAGGCTACGCTCCTGGATGCTACAGTTGGCGTGTAAGATGGTGCGATCGCCTATTTCTACTTCTGGGTAAATCACCACGTTGGCATGAATACAAACACCGTTACCAATTTTTACACCCCCCTCAATCACCGCATGGGCCCCAATATAGACATCCTCTCCTAACTGAACATCGGGGGCAATCACGGCAGTGGGGTGAATAGCTGCTGCTGGTTGCCAAGGTTGATAGAAAAGGGCAATTACTTGGGCAAAGAGTAAGCGTGGTTCCGGTGCGCCAATCCAAGCAATACCTCGTGCTGTGGCCTGAGTTTGCAATGCTTCATCCATCGGTAAGATTAAGGCACTAGCCGCCGTTTGACCAACCATAGCGGCAAACTTTGCCCCCTCAATGTAGCTGATGGTGTCGTTAGTAGCTTCTTCGATGGGTGCAACCCCTTTAATTTCCGGGTCACAATTTTGATTAGAGGTTAAGCTATTGGACTGTAAAGCTATATTGCCCAGTTCTTCAACAATTTCGCTAAATCTTTTTTTCATGGAAGTGCATCAACACACATATCTGTTAGGGCATTATATTTTGCGGCAAAGGGAACAGGGAATAAGCTTTGTGGAGGTGGCTGTAGGGTACATAGGTAAGGGGAAAAGACTCTTTAATGAGTATCCGAGATTCTCTAGAGAGTAGTTAATCAACTTACTGCAAATTTTGTGGACTAACCCACAACTCACTCCATATCAATAGCTTGATAAAGGTACTTTACATTTTTGGATCATCACCTAAGAGTTGATCTAGGCTTTTGAGCCTCTGTTGGGAACCACGGCGAACACGATGAACGCGCACAATTCCTGGCTGTTCTTCTAGCGCCTCACTCACCGTGAATAAAATATAGAATTGCTTTTTATAGAGAAGTTGACGCACCTCAATGCCCATATACTTACTTTCAAGAGCCAGTGAGCAACGCCTCGGAAAATTTTCCAGCGTCAACATAATTTCATAACATCCTCTTACCCAGCGATAAGCTCGTTCTGATGAGTCCTCCTTTATCCACAGAAAAATACTTTCTATATCTGCTACTGCGGTAGGAGAGATTTCAATCTGGTAGACCATATTTTTCCTGAAGCTGCTGAAATGCTTCCTTTAAAGGCATGCCTTCTCCTCTATCAAACTCTTCAATACTCTTGCGGATGCCTACAATAGACTCTAATAACTCAATCCTATCCAGAAGTTGCTGATAGCTTTCCGCATCTTGAACAACTGCAGCAGCTTTGCCATTAACAGTAAGAACCATTGGTGCTTTCGTTTCTTTAAGTCTTGCGATGAAGGCTTTAGCACCCCGCTGGAATTCCGAGAGAGGATGAATTTCACTTAGACTGAGCATGATATTTTCAATAAATTATTTGATAATTTGATGCTAACGACTAGAAGTTGTTTTGTCTAGTGCGATCTGCATCCCTGCCAAACTTCCCTCAATGTGTGCGATTCTGGATTTTTAGCAATATTCAGATAGTGGGTAAACATATCAAATCTTCATCTCAGACAAGATATACACTGTCAAGCTAAGGTCAAAGCTGCACAAAGAATCAATCAAGATGCATTTGAAAGAGTTGATTATCCAGGAACTTGATCAAGTCTCAGAATGGTTATTGTCTGAGGTTTTAGACTTCCTAAAATTTCTCAAGGCGAAGTCTCGACAAGAAACACTTGAAGTCAGTCTACTCAGTGAATCCTCTTTGCAAAAGGATTGGTTACGTCCAGAGGAGGATGAGGCTTGGCAAGATTTGTAAAAGGGGATGTAGGTTTTGGGATTACCCTTCAGACACTAGCAAAGCCAATCGCGCAAGAATCCTAAACTCTACACTCCTGATTTTCTAATGCTCGGAGTATTTATCCGGAAATGATAGCCTTGACAGTGAAGCCATAGAAAATCATTAGCCTTACTGCATTCTATATTTAAGACTATTTTTGAGTAGGAGTTGTGTTGTGTTGAGCAAGCACCGGAAATCTAGAGCAGCGATATTGATGGCTCTAGGTATGCTATGGGCTATAACTTTACCTGTGTTGGCAAATATAAGAGTGCTTGCTCAAACTCCATCAGCTCAGTTCAATATTTCTCAATGTACTGAGGTAGAGCTTCAAGAGTATATCCAGCAACTAGATGAGGCGGAACCTTCTGCTTTTGATGCATTGGTAGCTTGCAAGGCACGAGTGGTTCCGGCTCTAATTGAAGCTCTTCGGGAAACTCAAGAGGAAGAGGTTCGCATAATTATAATTGCTGCACTAGGTCAAATTGGTTCACAAGCTGCACTAGCAATACCTGTTTTAAATGAGTTATTAAAGTATGACAGTGAGGAGGTTCGGACCGTTGTTATCCATGCTTTAGGCCTCAGGCTAGCAGATAAACAATCATGGTACACGCATTCCACCATGCTAATTTAAAGGGTGCAGACTTCAGAGAGAAAAATCTCACAGGAGCAAACTTTAGCTATGCTGACATCCGAGGTGCAGACTTTCGGAATGCTGTCCTAATTGATGCTAACTTCAACAATGCCAAAGCTGGTTTGCCAACCGTGTGGACTTTTGGCTTGGTTGCCTTATCACTAATTCTCTCATTATTCGCTGGATTAATTGCTGCCTATGCTGGTGCTTTCATTGGCGATTTGTTGAGTGATTCAACCGATGGAACTTCCTTTTTTGGAGTTTTCTCCCTAATCGCCTTAATCATCTTTTTGATAGTTATTATCTGGCAAGGCTTGGGAGCAACACTGGCAACCTTAGCTGAGATAGTTATAGCTTGTCTCATCGCAGCCCTTGCATTTTTTCCAAACAATCAACCTGGATTGCTAATTGGTGCAGTATTTACTGCGCTAGCTTTAGCTGGGACAATGGCTGGTGTTATTAACATGGCTATAGCTATAGCTGTTGGTAGAGTTATGGCTTTGCCTAAAGCAAGAATTTTAACAGGATTCCTAGCTTTGCTCGGTGCTGTACTCGGTGCGCTATTGGGAGTCAAAGAAGAGGAAGCTTATCCTGTAGCTGGACTAGTTGCCATAGCAGCGATCGCATCAGGTATCTATGTCGGCTGGCAAGCTATTGCTGAAAACAAAAAATATTGGCTCATTCGAGCGCTAGCAGTTGGTATTGTTGCCAAAGGAGGAACCAGTTTTCGTGGTGCTAACTTAACTGATGCTGACTTTAGCCAAACTACCCTCAAAAGTGTAGACTTCAGACAAGCCACCCTCACCCGTACTTGCTGGTTTAAAGCTCAAAATCTTGCTCAGGCTCGTGTTGAAGACACTTATCTAGAAGATTCAAAAGTGCGGAAGTTAGTCATTAGCAAAGATGGTCGAGATAACAACTTTGATAGCCTAAATTTGCGGGGTCTAAATCTTAAAGACGCTAATCTACAAGATGCCAGCTTTATTAATACAGATTTGAGTGAAGCTACGTTGCAAAATGCTAATTTATCCGGTGCTAAGCTTGTCCAAGCTCAGCTCTACCAAGCTATCCTAACAGAAGCTTGTTTAACCGGAGCTTATATTCAAAATTGGGGCATCTCTACTGATACTCAACTCGACGGAGTAAAGTGCGAGTACATTTATATGCAACTCCCAACTAAAGACGATCCCGATCCGTGCCGCAAACCTGACAACCGCAATGAAACCTTTGAAGAAGGAGACTTTGCCGACTTTATTACCCCCATTATTAAAACCCTTGACCTTTATCAAACTCAAAACGTTGATATGCGTCAAGTAGGCAATAAATTCAAAACTCTCGATCTATTTCACCATCAAGGCATCGATCCAACAGCCGCTGCTATTGCCGTTATTCAATTGGCTGAAAATTACCCAGATGACAAATTAGAGGTTGTTGCCCTAGAAGGACGAGGTCAAGAAAAAATTAGACTGCAAGCAAAAGTAGCAGGGGATGCAAATCGCTCTCAACTTTCCACTGAATATTTTGAAAAATATACTGAAATTAAATCTTTACCTTATAGTGACGTACAAACCATGCTAGTAGGGATAGCAGAAAAAGAAAAGCGAATTCGCAGTTTAGAAAAACTACTAGAAAATGCCCTTCAGTCGCCTAAGTTTTATGTAGAAACCCAACACAATCAAGGAGATACAATCATGTCGCAAAGTAAAGGAAATATCAACATCAGTGATACTCAAGGCAATGTCAGTGGTGTAGCTGGTGCGGGGGAAAACTTATCAATGACAGGAGTTGCCATCGGTGCGATTAGCGGTAATGTTACCAATACAATTAATCAGCTACCTGATTCTCCTGAACCCGACAAACCAGGGATTAAGGAACTGCTGACGGAACTGCAAAGCGCCATTGAAGCTGATCCAAACTTAAGTGATGAAGACAAAGCCGAAGCCTTAGAACAGGTGCAAGCCATTGCTGAAGCAGGTCACAAGCCGGAAGATGGAGCAATGCAAAAAATGGTAAAAACTGCACTGAAGTTACTGAAAGGGACAATAGCAGACTTACCCTCAGCCGTAGAACTTGTGCAAACTTGCGGTAAGTTGTTTCCTCTCATCACTAAGTTTTTCGGTTTGCCATAATATTCTCAATACCACTCTAAAGCAACCGAGAACCCCGACTTCTTTTGTTAAACCCTCAATTCAGAAGTCGGGGTTCTGCTAGAAATCTTGCCCTTACTCCTCATCATCACCCTTAATCAACTCACCCAAATACAACTCCACAAACATCTCCGCAGCGTCAGGATTAATTTCCTTTAGAGCTTTGACAATATCTGCAATTGTCTCACCAGTCGGGTCTGCCCGTTCGTGAAACCAGCGAAACACAATAGAACGATCAACGCTTAAAGCTACTGCCAACTTGTTTTGGCTTATACCGTAGCTTTTCAATGCTTGCTTGAGGGCTTGTCCTACTCTTCCCATATTTGTAATCGTGTCAGAGTAGTTAGACCAAGTAAATGTTGATTTATAATCCCACATCTTGTAAGTTGGAATTATGTTAGCAAAGACATCAACGTAGACAGGTAAACCCCATGTCCCAAGAATTCATCCCCAACACCCAGGAAACCCCCACAATTTCTTCCTTCTCCTCAACCTCCCACCGCGAACCAGTCAAAATTGCCATCATCAGTTCTCGCCAAGGTATCGACATCATCATTCATACCCTCTATCGTCTCCGCTTTGCTGAGGTGACATCCTGGAGTCCAATGCAGCCAACCAAAAATCCCGGTGAATTTATGAGTATGTTGATTCGGCAAATTTCTATTAGTTAAAAATCCTCTATTCAAAAAATAAAATTGCCAACTTACCCTTGACCATCTTGACCAAGCTGGTTGTTGACATCCTCCCAGCGCTGTTCGCGCAGTGTTGGGAAGGATGTCCATCTATGCTCCTTCTTCCATTTCCTCTATCGATTTAGGAACACCTGCTGTCAAGACCTCATTTCCTGACTTTGTAACTAAAACATCATCTTCAATACGAATGCCAATACCGCGCCACCTATCGGGAATAGCTGGCTGTCCTTCTACCGGCTCAATATCTAGTCCAATATACAATCCTGGTTCTACTGTTACCACATGGGAGGGTTGCAAACTCTGCCATGTCTCTTCCCCATTTTTGTATACTCCGCAATCATGTACATCTAGTCCTAGCCAATGACCAGTACGATGCATATAGAAGGGTTTGTACTTTTCTTCTTTGATAATCTCCTCAATATCGCCAGCTAGTAAGCCTAAGTCCATCAAGCCTTCTACCAAAACCCGCACCGCTGTATCATGAAACTGATTGTAAGGATTGCCTGGTTTAACTTGGGCGATCGCTTCTAACTGAGCTTTGAGGACAATCTCATAGAGTATCTTTTGCTCAGTCGTAAACTTACCACTCACGGGAAATGTGCGGGTAATATCGGCGTTATAGTAGCCGTAGGAACAACCAGCATCGATCAACAATAAATCTCCATCTTGCATTTGCTGATTATTCTCGACATAGTGGAGAATGCAACTATTAGCACCAGAAGCAACAATCGAGGGATACGCTGGCCCTAAGGCACCACGCAGCCGAAAGACACGTTCTAACTCTGCTTGGATTTCATATTCATAACGTCCTGCTTGAGTCAGTTCCCAGGCATGGTTATGAGCTTCTACAGAAATAGCAACGGCTTTGCGCATTAACTCTAATTCTGCTGCACTCTTAACTTGGCGCAGAGGATGAAGAATTAGATTAGTTGATTCCATGGCCATTGGACCAGTACCACGCTTGGGGTAACTTGCCATCAACCTCTGCCAGTGTTTGAGGATTACTTTATTGAAAGCTTCGTCCCTCCCCAAATGGTAGTAAATTCGCTCTGCTTTTTCTAAGTACTGGGGTAGCTTCTCATCTAGTTCTGTGATGGGATATGCCTCATCTGCACCAAATTTTTCCTTAGCAGCTTCTATTCCTGTTAGGTAGCCTGTCCAGACTTCTTTATCTCGTTCTTTTGGTTGAACAAACAGAACAAAGCGGTGTTCCTCGTGATGTGGTGCTAGTACTGCTACCGCTTCTGGTTCATTAAACCCCGTCAAATAAAAGAAGTCGCTCTCTTGCCGGAAGTTGTACTCAACGTCATTATGCATAACAGCAAGAGGAGCACTGCAAAAGATGGCGCTACCCTTACCAATCTTGCTCATCAGCTGTTGGCGACGCTGGCGATACTCTGTCTGTGAAATCATTGCTTTTTCACTCTCTGGCAGCTATAAGTCAATTATTAGTTCTTTAGAGAACCGTCAGCTCAAGCTATCATACAGTTGGCAATTTTGTTGTTGAGTACTCTTACTCAGTAAAATTTTGTTTGGCTAGATTCACTACTTTAGCAAGCTTTACGCTTATTTTACCAAGCTAGCAGAACAGTGGACACCGCAAGAACTAGTTACTGAACTCGATTGTTGCTTTTTAAGCACCTGTGTTGCTGCTGGCTATCCCGTCGCTAGTGTCATTGGTGGCGGCTATGCTGAGGAACTCGATGCTTTAGTCTATCGCCACTCCTTACTGCACCGTGCTGCTAATCAGGTTTATCATCAGCATTACCTTTAATACCAAACTATTGATAGAAGAATTATCTAGCTTTAAATAATATCTATTGCATATAGTTATATTAAGTCCCAGGAGAAAACGTGCTGCTCTCGAAAGGTTTTGAAATTGAGATGTATACCGGCACCCCCCAAGGGGAAATAGTCGGTCTTTCTGACAAAATTGTCGCATCCCTCGACGACGGATTTGTGCGGGAGCCGGATAGCCGCAATGTCGAATATACTACTGCTCCCTACTGCTGTTATGACCGCCTGTTATGTGCCTTATTGCGCCCCCGACGCAAACTGCGAGCTTACTTACAAAGCTTGGGCAACTACACCATTATCCCCGGTAGTACCTTGTCGTTGGGGGGTAGCGATCGCTTCTACCGTTCTGACCCCAATAACTCTTACCACGACTACATTGAGCAAACCTACGGTACAAAAGTTGTCACCGCCAGCGTCCATATTAATGTGGGCATTTCCGATCCGGAACTTTTAATGAGAGCTTGTCGTCTGGTGCGTTTAGAAGCTCCCCTTTACCTAGCACTCAGTGCCTCTTCTCCTTTTCTAGATGGGCAAGCTACGGGTTCTCACTCCACCCGCTGGGCGGTTTTTCCCAAGACACCTACCTATGTCCCCCTCTTCGAGAGTCACTCTCACTTTATTAATTGGACTGATGAGCAACTACTAGCAGGGACAATGCGCAATGTCCGCCACCTCTGGTCATCAGTGCGACCAAACGGTAATCGACGCCCCTATGATCTCAATCGCCTAGAACTGAGAATTTGTGACTTAATTGTCGATCCTATTTCCTTACTAGCAGTAACAGCCTTACTAGAAGCTCGCCTCGCTCAGTTGCTCGAAGATCCTCGTCTCGATCCACTAGAAATGAGTACAATACCAGCCACCACCAGGGCAGAGGATTTGGTTGCTATAACAGAGGCCAACGAAGCCGCCGCCGCTCAATCTAGCTTGGATGCAGAACTGAGACATTGGCACGACGGCAGAGTAATTTTGGCAAAAGACTGGATTGAGGAAATTTACCACGAGGTTTGGCCGGTAGCCAAAAAGAGGGGTTTTAGCTGCTTCCTCTCCCCTGTCAAAAAAATTCTGCGGGAAGGTAATACTGCCCAACAGTGGCTACAAATGAACTCACTAGGCTTCAACAGCCAACAGATTATCAGCCAAGCAATTCAAGCAATTGCCCAACAGGAGGAAGAACTCGAAGATAAATTGTGCCAATCCCTAGCTGCTTAATTAGTAAAAGCGCCAGTTGAAAAATCAAAATATCTAATCAATTGCCAGTGACAATTTAGTATTAAAAAAATATATACAATCTCTGTCACTGTGCCAATTTGTGTTTATTCCCTAAATAGTGTAGTTAATCGGCTGAAGTTCTAGCCATGCTTAAGGTTGCCCTGATTCAACCGCAAATTCCACCCAACACAGGTAATATTGCCCGCACTTGTGCCGCTACTGGCACTGAGCTGCACTTAGTCGGGCCATTAGGTTTTGAGATTAGCGATCGCTACTTGAAACGAGCCGGTCTAGATTATTGGCCCTACGTAAACTTTCATTACCATGATTCACTTGATGCCTTTATAGCTGTTTATCAGCAGCAAGGTGGACGATGGATTGGTTTCAGTACCAAAGGAAAATTTAGTTATATCAAGTTTCAGTTTCAGAGTGATGACTGGTTATTGTTTGGTAGCGAAACTACTGGTTTACCAGCTCACATTCTAGAAATCTGTAGTTCTACAGTCCACATTCCCATGGTTGAGCCAAGGGTGCGTAGCTTAAATTTGTCCGTAAGTGCTGCGATTGGTTTATTTGAAGCAAGGCGTCAGCTTGGCTACTTAGGATAGGTTGATTTCGTCTCGATCAGACCCACTCTTTTCTGCTGCTCCTAGGATAATCAGATTTATTCATAACTTTCTGGTGTTATTTCCATTTTCACCAGCTCAATTTCCTTGGGTCTGTCCATCCCCGATCTCCCCAACAAAAAGGTTCGATGTGAGAACTTAATAGATACAGTTAACCTAAATTATCTCTCTAAAGAATTATTAATAGAGGTTTTTGTCGTCATCAATACTAAAATTAGGAATTAGCTATAAGAAATTCATATGTAAAACTAGGCTGAAGGTCAGGAGGGGACTGATAGATTTAATTCATCCCCGATGGCTGGGTTCTAAGTACTCCAAACCTACCAATAGCAAGGAAAATCAGACTCCAGGAAGTTCTTAAAGTCAGCTTATTTATCGACCCACGGGACATTACTGTTTCCTTGAGGTACGGTTGTCGTTTGGACGGGATTAGCATAAAGTTTCGTGGGCGCAATAAGTTAGACTGCTAGACTATCGGTTGCACTACTTAACCTTTCTTTAGGATGTTTAGGCAGAATCGAAATCAAAAAAGAAGAAGGAGTTTTGTTTCAATCCCTAGCCTTCTTCCGGAGGAAAGCTAGCTCTGTTGGTATGTTTTATCCAGAAAGTCTTGACAATCACTACGGCAATGTTGAGGATGTCTCTTGTCAGGATATTTATCCCAGAGACGTTATGTTGTTGCCTATTAATGGTTGGATGGATGGTTGGCAGTTGAGGGAAGAATTTTTACTTAGTCTGAACTATCTTGTCTAAATCAAAAAACCAAGGTACTCTTGCCTAAGATTATAAAATGTCTGTGATTTAGATCACACCCCAGATGTAATTGTCTCGTTGACTGTCAAAAACCAATCATTCCAGTAACTTTTATAAGTCAAGTGCTCGTCACACACTAGGAGGCCGTTTTTGAAACAAAGATATACACAAAAGGTCAAGCAAGTTCCTTCGTGTGCAGCAGAATCTCTCGAAGCACTCTCACAGCTGCCTTCAGAGAATCATCAAGTCAGCGCCGTAATGCCGACCTTGGTGAATCGTAGAGCCCGCACCTCTGCTGCCATGATTGGATTGGCTATCTCGATGGGTGCATCTGGCTTGCTGCTGCCTCAACAGGGCGATGAAGCCATGGCAATAGAGCCAGCTTCAGCCGAACCAAGATCTACAACATTACCCGTTGGGTCGAATAACGAAGTTTCGGCTTCCCCCGTCTTAAAACAGCAGGAAATTACCACGGCCTTAAAATCGCCTTCCCCCGCTCAGCCAGCAATAGCCAGCGAGAAAGAGGCTGCCTCACCAGTGGTAGAACACGAGGTGAAGAAGGGGCAAACGCTGTGGGAACTATCTAAAACTTATGAGATAAAGCCAGAAGCGATCGCCGCTTCTAATAAAATCCAACCCAGCAGTATTTTGCCCGTTGGACAGAAGCTGAAAATCCCCTCGGTCAATGGTATTGCTCACGAGGTAAAGACAGGCGAGACTGTCGAGAGTTTATCTAAGTCTTATGGTGTGGAGCAGGCTGTGCTGATTTCTTCAGCAGGTAATCAGTCGGTATTAGATGAACCTCAAGCGGGTGAAGTTGTCACAGTTCCTGGTAATGTCAACGAACTATTACAGGCAAGACAAGGGGTTGCTCTAGAAAAACTAAAAGAGCAACGGAACCGCTTAAACAGCAGTCTGGCGGAGTTGGGGTCTGAGGAGTTTGCAAATCAATCGGAAGAAACCAAGGTAGCCAAGTCGCCATCAGTAGATGTCGAGCAGGAAGCACCTGTTACTTTGCCACCAGTGGTTCCCTTGGCTGAAGACAAAGTAGCTAAGGTAGAAGAGCCTAGGGTAAGTGTACCCACATATCCTTCTGTAGTTATTCCTGTTTCTAACCAGGCAACTACAGCTGTACCAACGGTTAAAGCCGGAGAGGTAAATCCTTCTGAGTCGGTGGTGATACCAGTACCATCTCCGAAAACTGCCGCTTCACTGGCAATTGAAGGAAGAGAGTCAAACCTCCCCGATTCAGAAATCAGTACAGTTGCAGCAGGAGAAAATTCTGCTCAACGGAAAGTGCCGCAGCCAGTAGGGCAAGAAACTCTAGTGGCGGCTAGACCAGTACAACTTTACCAAGTCAAGCCGGGAGACACGATCTATGAGATTGCCCGTCGCCATGGTTTATCTCGTTCAGAAATAGTCAGTGCAAACGGGCTAAAAAACCCTAGCCTGATTAGCGTCAATCAGACACTAAGAATTCCCCAAAGTAATTCTGGTCGCGTCACCACAGACAGCGTTACATTAATACCACCCCTAGAGCCTCAATCTAGTACTAGAGTTGCAGCAGAAAAACTGCCAGCTTTAAGAGGAGCTAATTCTGGGCCATCTACTTCAGGTAGGAACAATCAGGATTCGACATTACTAGCCCAATCTGAAGTTGTAGTTGATGCTCAACCTAATTACAGATCTTCGGCTAAAACTCGGTCAACTCAACCATCTGACGCTCAAAACAGCGAACATATCGAAAACCTGAGGGCAGAAATACTCAAACTCAGGGAGGAATACCGACAAAACGGTCAAACTGGCGTAGCCAGTAAGCCCAACAATGTAGTTGTTCCGACTCAACCAACAGCTACAGACAAAAGGGACAGACCTTCTGTTCTTTCTCGGCGAGATTTGCGAATTGACTCTAATCGTGAACCCTTAGAACAGGAAAATTCACAGCGTCCAAACACTCCTGTTGCTATCGAAGTACCTCAGCCTAAGCCAGTAGAACAAGTTAGGGAGCAACCACAGCCGGTAGCAGTTGGGCGAGGTTCTATTGCCATTCCGGTTCCTGAACCAGAGCAAAAGGTCGCAACTGCCCCTGTACCACCAGCAAACTACAATCCCAGTATTAATCCTCGCACAGGAGAAATGGTTTCTCCTGACCTACCTCCCCTCTCAGATCCAGATAGGTATCTACCCGATAGTCCTGCCCGCTTTAATGGCTACATTTGGCCAGCTAAAGGAGTTTTAACCTCAGGCTACGGTCGCCGCTGGGGACGGATGCATAAGGGCATTGATATTGCTGCTCCGATAGGCACACCAATTATGGCAGCAGCTCCCGGAGTTGTTGTTACTGCTGGCTGGAATTCTGGCGGATACGGCAAATTGGTGGAAATTAAACATCCTGACGGCAGCTTGACACTCTATGCCCACAACAACCGAATATTGGTGCGTCGAGGGCAAGAAGTTGCCCAAGGTCAGCAAATTTCTGAAATGGGCAGCACTGGCTATAGCACTGGCCCCCACTTGCACTTTGAAGTACACCCATCTGGACGTGGTGCTGTTAATCCAGTTGCCTATCTACCCAGAGGCAGGCGCTAGCTTCTACACCCCTGATAGTTTATTTACTAGTTGGGGGGAGCAGAAAGCTTACCCCCTGACTACCAATAGGCTTTTTCTAAGCTAGTACCCATTTAAATTACCTATTTTGCCAGTGTGGGAAAAACTCTTAAACCCTCTCCCAGTCTGTGTGTTATACTAGGCAATGCGTAAAAAACTTGGCTCAGTAGCTCAGAGGTTAGAGCAGGGGACTCATAAGCCCAAGGTCGTTGGTTCAAATCCGACCTGAGCCATTTCTACCTTAATACTTATCAAAGTTTTTCAGCTAAGCTTTCCCTTGTTCTACTGACAGTTTTCCAAAGGGCGAGGCTGCCAACTGATTTTTTCTTTGATGCTTTCTAGATCAATGTGAACATCTGTCGCCTCCATCAACCTATAACCAGTTGTTGCCAACAAGCTTACGACTTCGACAGACGCACCTTTATCTTTGATGTTTTTAACCACACAGGTGTAGTCAGCATCTCCACTGACGAGGATAGCAGTATCGTAAGAACCGACTAAGCTAAGCATCCCCAACCCCAATTCCATATCCACATTGGCTTTGCGAGAACCATCGGCTCGTTGTATGATAGGCTTTCCAGCAATTTCATAACCCATTAAACGCAAACTGGAAAAGAAACTTTTTTGTTTATAGTTAGCCGGATCTACACCAATGTATAACTGAGCAGTTACTAGGGGAGAATCTGCCTTAAGTAGCTCAAGTAACTTTTTATAATTAATTTTTATACCTAATTGGCGGGCGGCATGCTCTAAATTAGCACTGTCAATGAAAATTGCCACCCGACCTCTAGGATGAGAATCAGACAAATCTAGATTAGCGGTACGCTGAGGCTTGGCTAAAAGAGCCGGGTTACGTAGAGTTTCGCATTTGGCTGGAGTTTCCAGCTTGTCATCAAGGACAGCCAGACGCTGATTTATCTTGCTGTTTTGGTTGTGTACAGACTCCCCTTTGCTCTCTATTTCCGCCAACTGCTGCTTGATTTGAGTTAACTGCTCTTGTAAATCTTCAATTGCCTCTGGTATCTTGGCAAAGGTAGCAATTTCGCTTTGGGTGGGTGAGATTGCTTGCTGCTTGAGCTTTTCTAACTCAGAGAAAATTGGTGCTAGACTCTGCTCAGACAATAGGCTAAGACTAATCTGCTCTTCTTGTATACTCCTGCTATTTAACTGTTCAACTTGTGCTGATATCGTACTTAATTGATTAGCAACATATTGACGTAATTGAGTAGTTGTGGAATTGTTATTTCGCTCATCTAGTTGGTTAATTCGTCGATAGTTGAGTAATAGCAATGCAGTAGTAGGTACAGAGTAATAAGCGACTTGCTGCAAAGCCGTAGCTGCAATTAAGCCCAAGCCAGCGCTTATCAAAGAAGTAGTTTCCGCTAGATTGAGCCATTGACGCTTATGGGTTACTTGTCGTAACCAGTTAGGATGAGCTAGCACCATAGTTAACACCTCTCAGAGTTTATACCTCCAACTTAGAAAACTTTTGCTAGCTTTGGTCAGAGTAATATGCAACTTATTGAAATGACTATAGTGTTTCCCTATCTAAAGTATTAGAAGCAAAAATAAGCTCAAAGTAAGACATCAAGTCCTTAGCTAGCTTACTCACCTATAAATGACAAGACTTGCGCGTTATCTCCAAAATTAAGCCAGACCGAAAGTTGTTGCAAGATATTACTGTGGTGACACTTTCCGTTCTGGAACAGGACTGTTATTTTTTTTTCTTATATCTGAAACGTCTGTTCAAATGTTTTTCAACAGTTAGCGCTGCAACTTAATAGTGGCACGGCATTCCGTACCACTATAAGGAGTTAGGAATAAAAGTAGGCATCTGCTCAGACATTTCCGAGCATGTGCTTAAAAAGATTATCTTTGACCATCATTTGTCTCAAAACCTCTAGGAGATATTGTTGAGCCTGTTCCTTACTTAGACTCTCAACTTGCTCCTGATAAATTCTCAGCTTAAATTGCTGCTCTAAGCTCAATTGTCCTGGTGTTTCCATTAGTTGACTCCTCTTAGCTATATAGGTTCTAACTTTAGGTGGAAAGTTCAGCCTTTCTTGCTGTTTGCTTATTGTCAATCAATGTAGCATCTGGAATAATAAAATGGCAACTTTGTCAAGCAAAGATTTATTTTTGAAACAAAAATTTACACTTGGCTCCAGCTTGAGTTCACAGTTTAGGAAATGTCTCTTAAACCTGGACAGAATAGACCAATGTTATCTAGATTGCCCAATGGACAAGGTTAGAGATGAACTTTAAGCATTCTGAGGTATCTTAGACACCCAAGATCGAAGTCTTGGTCAGCACTCTTGCTACCATCGGAGATGAGACTTGGGACAACCTGGTACAATCAAGCAGATAAATGCTAAAACACTCAAGCTGTGAACCATTCTCCTAGGGAGAAATCTTCAATGGACGCAACGAAATTTTTTGAATTAAGTGCTGGTAAGTGGCGATCGCAGCGCACAACTCACCATCTACCCTTCAGACGCTCAGAAACGGGAGAGTCAGAGATTAACGTAGATAGCCTGAGTGCTGACCATCCGAAGGTAATAGAAATTTGCCAGTTACATGAAATTGACCCTAGCTTGGCAGCAGGTGGAGCTTTAGTGAGCTGGCAAGGTACGATGGCTTGGGATAAAACTGACGAAAACCATCAAGACTCGACAGTAATGGTGCTGGTTCCCGAACCAAGCAATCCCCAAAAAGGTAAATTGCTGCGAGAGAAAGGCTATGCCGAAATTGTGCCAGTGGCAGGTCTTTATCAGATGGACGATGACGACGGAATGGTGCTGATTACTGAGTATGAAACGATGAGTTCTGAGGAGCGTTTCTCGTTTGTCAGCCCAGATTTGCGTATGCGGACAAGTTTAGTTAAACGCTTTGGCGGCTTCAGTACTGCCTCTCTTTGCATCGAAAGTCGTGTTGACTCTCATTTCAATGAGGCAAGTAGTTTAGATAGGAAATCTCAACAGGGAGAGGATGCGTCAGAATCCGGGGAGTACTACTCAATTTTGGGCTGGTGAACCAAACTTTAGTAATGATCCTTTTGTCAAGGGATATAAGTACCTTAATTTTGTCAGCCAGCTAGCCTTAGAGCCAGGTATGCTTGAGGTGACTGACAGTACTAGTGACTTTGAGCAAATCTGTAGCTGGATTGGTCATAACATTGAGTACATCAATGCTGAGCTTAATGACTATTTAGAAGATTGTCACGGCTGCTTTGATCGTTCCTTGTGCCGACCTATTTACATTCTGGCAACACCTTTGGCTCAAGCCTACGGTATCGATGGTCTATGCAATATATTGCTCAACCCCGCCGTTATCCTCATTGATGTCGGGAGGGTAGCGCCGCAGGATTGGTTGAGCATTGTTGTTCACGAGTACGCTCACGCTCACTTAGGCTTCCCTGGTCACAATCAACGGTTTTTTGAAATTCTTTCTCATCTCTGTTTGGGGCTAGGGTTAGAACCTCCTAACTGGCAGCCTGACTTGGAAATGTACCTACGCAACTGGCCCCACTGTGGCTCAAGCCTTAATCCCCTCGCCTATTGGCTAGGGCAGTTTTGAGCTGGTTGGAGGATTTTTTAGCCGACTTGCCAGGACAAAGGAGATGAGGGGCGGTAGATATGGTAGAAAATAACAGCTTAACTTTACTTTTTTCAGAAGAATCTTTTTGCTAAGAAAAAAGTAGAAGCAATTTTTATTACAAAATATTACATCTCCTTGAAGTATCTCTATTAATACAAATGCATAATTTCTTAAAGATTGGCACAGGATTTGTTATATATTTAAAAATTAAAGTTTGTAATATTTTCTAAGATTCAGGAGATTCAAACGTGGCACTTCCTTTATTAAACTACTCCCCTGTCAGTCAAAATCAGCGGGTAGCAGGATATTTAGTTCCTGGTGACGAGCAGCCGAAAATTTACACGACAGAGAACCTACTTTCCCCCGGAGACATGGGTGATCTGATTGAAGCGGCTTACCGTCAAATCTTCTTCCATGCCTTTGCTTGGGATCGTGAACCAGCTCTTGAGTCCCAACTTCGCTTTGGTCAAATCACCGTCCGTGATTTTATTCGTGGACTGTTGCTGTCTAAGACCTTTAAGAACAGCTTCTACGATAAAAACAGCAACTATCGTTTTGCTGAGCACTGTGTGCAAAAAGTGCTAGGACGTGATGTCTACAGCGAACGGGAAAAAATTGCTTGGTCCATCGTAGTTGCCACTAAAGGTATCCAAGGCTTCGTTGATCAACTGCTTGATAGCGATGAGTACATCGAGAACTTTGGCTACAACGTAGTACCCTATCAACGACGTCGAATTCTGCCCGGTCGCAGTGAGGGTGAACTGCCCTTTAACATCAAATCTCCCCGCTACGATGGCTATTATCGTGCCAAACTCGGTTTCCCCCAAATTGTTTGGCAGAACGAGGTACGCACCTTCGTTCCCCAAGACAAAAAGGCCAAAGCTGGAGATCCATCCCTATTTATGAATATGGCGCGAACAATCTCGCCCAAGGCCAACCCAATACCCAAGGTATCAGCCCAGAACATCAACATCGAGGCTTCTGTACCCTACCGCCGTTAACTAGGTTAGTCGCGCAATACTCGCAAGAGTTTAGTTAAAGCTGGAGGTAAAGGGGCGACGAACTCCAGCAATTCACTAGAAACAGGATGCTCTAAACGCAGTCGCCAAGCGTGTAATGCTTGACCAGGCAAATTAACGCCCACAGAGCGACCACTGCTGTAAACACGGTCCCCAACAAGGGGATATCCCAGGTAAGCACTATGAACGCGAATCTGATGGGTACGACCAGTTTCTAGCTGAAAGTCCATGAGAGTGTAATTGCCTAGTCTTTCTCGAACTTGCCAGTGGGTAACGGCGGTTCTACCACCTTTTTCCACTGGCAAGATTGCCATTTTTTTCCGATCTACAGGATGACGACCAACGGGTTGATCGATAGTACCTTGAGTTTGAGCTGGAGCACCATGAACAACGCCGAGGTATTCTCGACCAGCAGTTTTAGTCTTAAGCTGTCTTTGCAAATGCTGGTGGACTTGGTCAGTTTTGGCAACTACAATTGCCCCGGTGGTGTCCTTATCAAGACGGTGGACGATACCAGGACGTCGAACACCACCAATACCAGCCAGGTGGGAGCAATGAGCGAGAAGAGCATTCACAAGGGTGCCAGTAGCATGACCAGGTGCTGGATGAACTACTAAACCAGCTGGCTTGTTAATAACGATTAAGAATTCATCTTCGTAAAGAATATCTAGAGGGATAGCTTCAGGTTGCAAGTCCAGGGGTTGAGGTGGGGGAATAGTGACCGAAAGGCGATCGCCTAGTTGCACCGTAGTTTTCTTGCTAGTGCAGACTTGACCGTTCAGTAAAACATTCCCTTGCTCAATTAGCTTCTGGAGGCGTGAACGGGAGAGATCGGGGAAAGCCTGGGCCAGATAGCGATCAATGCGTTCACGCACAGTGACAGTCACCCCTTCTGGTAGAGACGACGTAGGAGAGTCACTAGAAGCAGAAACTGGTAGAGCTTTTTCTGAACTCACCCTTTTCTTTCAATGACAACCTTCAAGTTAGCAACGAGTGCGCCAATTGCTCCTAAGGCTGCTACTACTGGGAATAAGGTCGCACCAACCACACTACCTACTACTCCCACAGTTAAGGGAATTTCTATCAAGGTATGCTCCTGTTCGTTTTTGATGATAATGCGACGGATGTTACCTTGATGAATCAGTTCTTTAACCTTGGTGACTAGGGTATCGCCACTAATTGTGAATTCTTCTACTTGAACATTGTCTGAGATATCAACTTCTGGTTCAAAAGGGGTTGAATCAACTTCTACCTGATTTACTTTAATTTCTGGTCGGTCTACTGGTTCGTTCATTTTCCTTGCTCTACTTAAGTACTTTACTTATAACCTTTTTCTATCAAGAGGATATATTAATTGTATTTCTGTAAGTTGTTAATTGTTAAATTGAAAATTGTTAAATAATGAGGCAACAGGGAAATGGTTAATTGTTTATCTCCCTCATCTTCCCTTAATCGGGCTTCAAAGGACGACGGTGACGAGGCCGAAAACGCTTTTTTCCCAGATACCAGCGATACCACTCTTTAGAGGAGCGAATTGCTAGCCACAGTAACAGTAAGGCAATTAACCCTCCTTCTTGGGGTGCATCAAAAGCAAAGATGACTAAAGCGACGCACAAAAAATCCTGAAAAAAAACCATCCACAGCGGTAAACCCCGTAAACGATAGAACCAACCCACTTGCACTAACTGGAGTACCAACGCCAATAAGCCGCCAACTAGACCAAGTATCCAGATTAATGACTGGGAAACTTCGGCAACTTGAGCAACTACAATGCCCATAATTGCTCCGACTACAGGGCTAAAAAGTAGCTGGAAAATTTGCAAAACCCTTTGGCCCAAAAGTTTTTTGGAAGCAAATAACTCAAACAATGACCAGCTAGTTAGGATGCCTAGCAAGACCGGAGGATGAATGCGAGAGAGTAAGGGTATCGTAGACCAAGAGCGGTCACTATATAGTAAGCCAATGACTAGCAGAGGCAAGGCAATTCTCATACCTGCCGCCGCTGAAGCCGAAAGTGCTGCTAGGATTTCAATCATTTTTGCCTTTGACTTGCCATGTCACTGGGGTTTCCTTGAGCTAAGCTGGTGGAAGCTACGGCAAAAACCTCAAGTCTAGCAAGCTTGTAAGTCTCTGTCGTCCTCTCTTCATTATTGACATATTTTTTAATTAATCTGCTCAGAGGCTGGGTAACTTAATCTTCTTTTTTTTTCTCTGGCTCAAGCTTCTATCAGATCGGGGAATTAGTTAACTTCTGTGGTAAAAATGTAACAAAATATACAGTTTTTCTAATTTGATTAATTCCCATGAAATAATTGAGTTAAGTAATATTCTTTCCCATCAGTCCCTAATCTTTACTTTCTTAGGGATAGGAGAAACATTCCCATGTCTAATTCACTCTTTGCTGACGCTAGTAAGAGACTGAAAACAGCCCTGAAATACGTCTCGATTTCTGAAGATTCCATTGAACGCTTAAAGTATCCAAAAGCTAGTTTGAGCGTTTCAATTCCTGTCAGAATGGATGATGGCTCTTTAAGAATTTTCCAGGGTTATCGAGTCCGTTACGATAATACCAGAGGCCCAGCTAAAGGGGGTGTGCGCTACCATCCCAACGTTTCTCTTGATGAGGTACAATCTTTAGCCTTTTGGATGACTTTTAAATGCGCCGTACTTGACCTACCCTTTGGGGGTGCAAAAGGAGGCATTACCCTCAATCCGAAAGAACTATCAAAGGTTGAATTAGAACGACTCAGTCGCGGCTATATAGATGCGATCGCAGACTTCATTGGTCCTGATGTAGATATTCTTGCCCCTGATGTCTATACCAACTCAATGATCATGGGTTGGATGATGGATCAATATTGCATCATTCGCCGTCATATTAGTTTAGCAGTTGTGACGGGTAAACCGCTATCAATTGGGGGTAGTGTTGGTCGTGATGAAGCTACCGCTACAGGTGCTTTTTTTGTGATTCAAACACTTATGCCCAAATTTGACAAAATACCTGAGCAAACAACTGTCGCTGTACAAGGATTTGGTAAAGCTGGTTCTGTAGTGGCAGAACAGCTATCTCTAGCAGGTTATAAGGTTGTTGCTATTAGCGATTCTCAGGGAGGAATTTACTGTAAAAAAGGTTTAAACATTCCTAGCATTCGACAATACAAAACAGCTAGCAAAGGTATTAAAGCTGTTTACTGTGAAGGTAGTGTTTGCAACATAGTTGAACATGAAGTTCTGACCAATCAGGAACTTTTAGCTTTAGATGTAGATATTCTCATTCCTGCGGCCTTGGAAAATCAAATTACTGCCGAAAATGTTAATAACATCAAGGCTAAATATATATTTGAAGTAGCAAATGGGCCAATAACATCTGAAGCAGACAAAGTTTTAGAAGAAAAAGGTATTTATGTATTTCCCGATATCTTAGTCAATGCAGGGGGAGTGACAGTTAGCTATTTTGAATGGCTACAAAATCGTAGCGGTCTTTATTGGAAATTAGAGGAAGTCAACCAACGCCTCAAAGCTAAAATGAGGGAAGAAACTGAACACATTTGGTCAATTTCCCAGGAATTAGCTGTTTCTATGCGTACCGCAGCTTATATTCATGCCTTAAATCGGCTAGGGGAAGCTCTTGATGCTGGTGGAACGAGAGATTACTATACCAATGGCTCAACCAATAGGGATCATTGAAAGGAGAGGCTTGCTGATTTGGGGTTTTAGGTGAATTGATGAGGGCGATAAACAATTTACCTATTGCCTATTCCCCATTCCCTACCTCTTCTCCCTCTTCACTAACTTTGCCTATTTCTTCTTCTATTATTTGAATTGCTCCACTAATGCGCAGTAATGTATCCCGCAGATTGGCTTGTTTTGCCTCTAATTCTGCCATTAGTTTTTTTCCTGACTCAAATTCTGCTTTGAGTTCGGTGAGGCGTTTCTCTAGTTGTTCTTTCATGTTCCTTTGACTTTTAGGTTCATGGAAATGAATGTACCAGTACCGGAGTATTGGGGGGTAGCGTCGGGTATGGGATTGGGTGCAGAAGGTTGTTGTGCGGGAACCATTACTTGAAATTTGGCTTTGAAGGATGCTCCTTTAAGAAGTACTGGTTTGCCTCCAGATTTAGTTTTTTGAGCTTTTTGATTGCCTGCGAGGGATTCAATGGAGAGCACTCCCACCCCTGGGATACTATATTGGGGAGTCATGTAAGGACAGCCGGGGACTATGACTTTTTTCTCGTCGCCATCGACACAAACAAGTTTTTGGTTAATTTTATCTTTACCTGTGCCAATTAAGTCCCCTGGACGGACGGTGACGGTTGCTTGTCCAAAGGTGGGGTTAAACATGGCTTTATCGCCGGTGATGAGGATGAAATCAGCCATTTGTTTTAATGCGAATTATCGCTTTTACTTTTCATCAATTGCTTTATTTGGGTTTTGAGATTGCTAATTTCAGCATCTATCTTGGTTTTAAGTTCAGCGATTTCTGCATCTTTTTCCTGTTTTAATTCTTTTAAGCCTCCTATTGCTAAGACTCCAAATTCAGCATATTTTAAGGTCAGAGTTGGGGCATCGTCAGTTTCTTCATCCTGTATTTGCCCTACCAGAGATGGAAATAAAGGTTTTACATCTTGGGCAATAAAACCAATTTTTTTAGTTGTAGCTTGAGGATTATCTTTCCAACGATAGTTTTTTACATCTAATTGCAGCAAACGATTGAGAATATTAGTCTCTTTTTTGATATCTGTTTTTAAGCTTATATCAGATACAGAGTCCAAGTTAGTATCTCCATCCCAACTAATTCTTCTGTTATTGCCATGATGTGATCTATTAAGATGAAATATTAATCCCTTATTCCCATTTACATAAATCCTGCAATAATTACTACTGTTGCTGAGTCTCAAACCTCCTCTAATTTCTAACTTATCGTTAGGAGTTGTATCACCAATTCCCACATTACCACTGGTATTAACAATGAAGCGATCACCACCTGGTCCTACTTGAAAGGTTCCATCAGTACGCAAAATACCTGTGTTGTGATAGATACTTTTGTTGTTATACGAACGAATCCAAGTGTTATCCGTCATGTACCACCCACCGCCATGGGTTCCGTTGTACCAACCTGTATCACCATAGGTTCGATGCCATCCTGCATTAGCATCAATGACCCGATTTCCATCTACAATGAAACCACCGTCTGCTCTCACTTCACCATTTACTGTTAACTTCCCAGCAAAAGAAGAAGTTCCCGTTCCTGTTACTGTTAGTCCACCATTTGCAGCTGTAGTTAACAACATTCTTTGGTTATTGTTGTTATCTCGCCAAGAATGATTGCCGTTGGCTGTATAAAATAATGTATCATCGTTAATACCGAGTCCATATCCTGACCAAAGTTGTAATTTGAGATTGTTGGTTGTATCGGTATTTGAAAAAATAATTTGTTGATTACCAGCAAGATTTACTTTACCTGCACGTATGGTTAAATCACCTCCAATCTCTGAATTTCCTTTAATATAAGTATCTCCAGTTCCCCCTTCAACTGCAAATAAGGCATCCCAATTTGTAGACCAAAAACCAAATTCTCTGCTTTTATCTAAGTGAATTCCATACCCTGCTCTTTGAAATTTTCCTCTTTGGGTAGAATGCTTAATTAAGCCTTCATCCCAGTTTTTAGAAGTGTCTCTATACCAAGTAAACTTAGGCCATTCATCTTGATCTGCATCAGTAAACCCACCTAATTGAACAGTTCCATTGACTGTTAAACTACCATTTATATACTGATTACCTTGAACATTTAATTTGTATTTACCTGGATTATTGGTTCCAATGCCAACGTTATTACCGATTGGATTGATGGCTAATGGCTTACTTCCATGGGATTGAATCCAGCTGTAGTTTTGGTGATACCCTAATTTAAGATGCGATTGATTAGTTTGCCCCAGAATTAAGGTATTACCATCGGCATTTTGGTTAGCATTAATAATCTGTAGTTGTGTTCCTATAATTGTTCCACTTACTGTTAAACTACCAGCCAAAGCTGATTTGCCTGTACTATTAACCGTTAAATCCCCATCAATCGTCAAATCTTCATCAATCTTTAAACTACCCGTTAAAACTGCTAAATTTGGATTTGCATTTCCTCCAGAACGAAGAGTTAACTCTTTACTATTAGAGTTGGGCAAAGATAAACCTGAATATTCCCGAATATTGGCATCTAAAACAACAGTCGTTTCAGAGATTGTTAAGCTTGCTAACTTCACACCGTTATCAGGTGTTGCCTCAGCAAATTCCATCACAGGATTTTCAACCCAGCGCGTGTAACTATCGGCAACATCTTCTTGCTGTTTAACTTGTTTCTCTTCAGAATATTGAATATAAAGTTCACCGTTAGTAACGTCTTTGAAATTAGAAAAATCAATGTCTGTTTTTAAAACAATCAGTTCTCCCTGACTATTGATAGCCGAGCCAGATTTAATTAGCACAGCTTTTTTATCTTGAATAACCTCGACTGCTAGCCCTTCAATAATTCCTGAAACATGCAGACTGCGATTAGAGTATTTTTGGCGATCACTTAAATATTTCTGTTGCAGTTCAAAGTCATCTTCTAGTAAATATTGTCCAGGGAAATAGTTAGGATATTCGGTAGCAAAGTTAGTGAAATCAGTTTTTTTGTTGGACATTGCTGACTCCTTTTTAGTTTAAGCTTTGAGAAACTGTTCCTAGAATAGTGTTTCCAGAATATGTTCCATCTGGATTCTTTTGACAAATTATTAACTGCTGTGGATCATCTCGTGTTAGAGGTAATCTCATAGTTGGCACAAGAATTTTCATACTATAAAATGTCTGTGCTGGCTTTTCTCGATCGATGATTGCTTTAGCAATTTTAGCCTGTCGCCAATACTTATCTGGGTCGCGGTCTTTTAAAGTTAGTTGAACTTGAAAATAATTTGGGAAGTTATCAAAATTGTCAAACACTTCGACTTTCTCGCCAAATCCTGAATTTTTTAAATAAAGACCCAAAATTTTAATTAAGCCTTCTTTTGTTCCTCGCAAATGATAAAGTCCGACAATTTGCTGAATAAATGCTCTTTTAACTTCTACTTGCCAATCATCCCGTAAACTTAAAGCTACCCAACCTGCTAACCAAGGTAAAAATTCTTCTGGTGTTTGCTGGGGGTTAAAATAAACATCAACATTATCAAGAATTTCTTCTAATCCTGGCGGATTGTCAGTGTTGGCTGTGATAACTTTCTCTTGGGCTGAAGTTATATTTAAACCACTCAGAATATGTTCAAATGCCAGCAAGAACTGACCGATAAAAACATCTTCTTGGAGAATCGTCGGCAAATATTGTTGATAGGTACTAACTGATTCAGATTTGTTTGCGTTCATTGCCAACTTCTACTAATATCGTAAATTTGCTATCTTGAAAGTTAAAATCAATTAACTGATTATCGGCTAAATAAATTTCAGACTGATAATTATTATCTTGGTCTTTAATTTGCAGATTTTCAACATAATCTACACCTTCTAAGTTATCCAATATCTTGTATAGTTTGGAGAGATAAACACTCTTACCAAAAAGCCATCCCCCACCCTGCCAGTATTTTCCCGATTGCAAGGGAGCGAAAAACGTCGCTACTTCTGCTTGT
>JBAUJE010000385.1:0-26499 GCA_049683475.1 Coleofasciculaceae cyanobacterium
TTCGTTGGGATGTCACGGGGCAAGAAAATCAGCGTCGCGATAGAGAAATCCGTAGCCGTTTAATGGGAGCATTGCAGGTATCCAGTCAGGATTTAGACCGCATTGTCCAATATCTCAGTGGTTCAGAAACTCCCGTCGAACTGGATAATACTTATCTAACTCAGCTCTATCGACTTGCCCAAATTGCCAAAAATCTTCGCCTTCAGGTCAGGGAATTGTTCCGCTTGCTGGAGTTGATGGAGTTAGCACAAATAAGCACTCTGGAGGATTTTCAACAGGTAAGCGATCGCGCAGAATTAATGCGTCGTATCGGTATCAGTATCGATGAACTGGATTTCTTGATGAACGATATCCAGAGCGAGCGAATTCGTCTCAGCTACACCGATACCGATCTTCGCAACCTGGCAGATGATTTAACTCGTCAATCTACGGAATTTTTGATTCGGGTTAACTCGTTTGTCTCAGAAGAAATCAGTGAGTTTATCTCAACTGAAATTATCGGACAACTGGAAACAGCCGGATTATTGCAAACCGTTGGAGATGCCAGTTCCGCAATTCCTGAAAACTTCTATTCAGTGAACGATAACTATCAAGAACCTGAGGACTTAAAAGAACTAGCAATTGCACAAAACTGGGCTGCTTCCTTCACTTTGCTAGAGGTTGAAGGGGTCGAGATTAACATTTTTACTCGACTTCAAGAAGTAGGAATTGTTGATGTCAATGGTATTATTTTACGGCAAGATTTAGACCAATTTGCTGAAGCCTTCCGAGATGAAAATAACAATCTAATTCTCAATCCTACTGACCTGGCTAACATTCAAGATGTTCTAGAGCGTCAGAATAATCTCCAAACTGCTATTACTGAAACTCTAGTGCGTTCTAGAGACGAACACGCCAATGCTGTGCTGGCTGGTTTATCAGAACTGCTACGGGTTGAGGCAGAACCTTTACAAGCTGTAATTGACTACTTCCAGGAAATCGGGGAACCGTTGAGTAACCGCACGCTCCTCTTGGAAGCGTTGATACAGATTCAGGAAAATCAGCCAATTCCTGCTGACATTACAGAATACTTGTACCATCTGAGCAAGATTCTCTATCTAGTAGTTGAATTTGAGATAAACACAGCAGAAACTCAAGCATTGCTGAGAAATCCCAGTTTGTTTAGTGTCAGTGATGTCTTCCGACCTAATCTTGTCGATGTGACCAACCTGTTCACCTTTAGTGAATTGAAGTCAGCCTTTAACGATGTTGAGGGGAATTTAATCGAGGTATTAGAGCAAAGTCAGCATCAAGAGATTATTGATAGTATCTTTGAGCTGACCAACTGGGAACCACGACAGATTGAAGCTCTCATGGATCACCTCGGTTCAAGTATTGCCTACAATCGAGTCGAAGGACTCAACCGCTTACGCCAAGGCTTTGAGCTAGCAAAGACACTGCAAACCGATATCAGCTTCCTGATTGAGTTGGCTAATGCAGACAACTTAACCCTAGAATTCTATCAACAGCAGTCATCGGGTTTGTTACAAGTTCTCCGCGCTCGCTATGACGATGAGCAATGGCCAAAGGTTTACAAACCCCTGCGCGATCGCCTTGCGTTGCAAAAGCGGGACGCTCTGTTGAGTATAGCAGTATACCAAAGTATTCCAGAGGATTTTGAGGGACGGCGTAGTCCTGACCTGTTATCAGAATTCCTGCTCTTAGATGTGCAAGTAGGCACTGAGGTAGAGACTTCTCAGATCGTTCAGGGTACAGCAGCTCTGCAACTCTATGTACAGCGCTGTTTAATGAGTCTGGAGAAGGGGGTTAATCCTGCCACTATCCCGATAGACCAATGGGAGTGGATGAAGAACTACCGAGTCTGGGAAGCTAACCGTAAGGTTTTCCTCTATCCAGAGAGCTATATTGAGCCGGAACTGCGGGATACGAAAACACCTCTGTTTAAGGAACTAGAGCAGGAGTTAATGCAGAACGACATCAATCAAGATGCGGCTGCTCGTGCCTATACTCGCTATCTGAATAAGTTTACTGAAATTGCCAACCTTAAAATTGTTGGAAGCTATCGTCACAAGCCTCTAGGCAATAACGAAAATGCCAGCCAAGATGAGATATTGTATCTGATTGGGCGCACTGATTCGCAACCAAGCGGGTACTACTATCGGGAACTGATTAACGGAAGCCAATGGTTGCCTTGGAAGCGGATTGACTTGGTGATTGACTCAGACCATGTGTCTCCTGTCTATGCCTTTGGTCGGCTATTTTTATTCTGGTCGGAGTTGATTCAGTCCAGTCAGCCAGTGGATATTGGGCCCATTGTTATTACTCCGGCCGATGAGTCGAACCGAAGGAATCAATCTCTTCAGGGAGAAGGTATTACCCAGCGGGATATTGATGACTATCGTGCTGAGAGAAAGTCCATTGATGCCCAGGGATTTTTGTTTAGTGAAACCACGGGGGAACGGGTACAGCGCAACATTGATGTCTATCGACCAACCCTTAAATATTCTTACCTAGATGCCGATCAGACCTGGATTACTCCCCAGACTTACCTTGAGGTAGACCGTAGTTTAAGAGAAGAGGAAGTGGTTTTACCGGAATGGCAGCGGGTTTCTGTGTTGCGATCGCTTAACCTAGGTCAGGAAAATGGCATTCCCGCAGAAGCGAATGCCCAGGTCTTGGAAATCGACTCTAATACCCTTATCCTGAATCGAATTCCCCGGTTCGATATGCGGCGACTGACCTGGTCGTTCTGGATCAAGGTTGATAACCAGCAACAGGGAGGTTTCCTAGGAGCAAACCCTCCGCTACCCCCAACGGTGACGATGTTTGATTATGGAAACGTGCTGAACGCTAATTCCACCGATAATATTACGGCTATTTTTGGTCTTAAAACCGCAGTTGAGCTAGCCCTGAGTACGGCAGTCACAGTCCGTATCCCAATCCCTCGCTTACAGAACCCCGATGAAGATATTCGGACTGCCGCCGAAAATGTCTTGCGAGATATCATAATAGAGCAACTACAGCAAGTCATTAACTCTGCCAATAGTACTGCTCCTAACTTTTCGGCTGCTGTCAACCGACTTACTACCGCAGCAACCAACCTACGCAACGCAATCACAGCCTATTTTGATAACGGCACATCCATTTCTACCCAACTTGTTGATGAGCTAGAGGAGGTTGCCACCGAGACTCCTCAATGGGAAACTGTAACCTGGAAACTTCAGTTTTTAGCTCCTAACTCAACACCAAAAGAAATCATTGATGTTTCACTAGAGTATGGTATCTGGCATCACATCGCTGTTACTTTTGATTATCAACAGACGGGTAGGTATGAGGTAAATCTTTATGCGGCTAGGGACCAGGCAGAAACTCCATCAACTCCTAGCGCTACAGGACAACTGGAAAACCTGTTACCCAACGCACAAATTTTGACGATTGGCAAGTCTTTTGGTAACGCTCTGTTAGATAGTTCATTTGCCATCAATTTTCCGAATCGGCAAGCTAACCCTCTCAATAATTTTTTCACCGCTCAATTAAGCGAATTCCGACTGTGGGAACAAGTTCGAGAACCAGGTGTTATTAATGCCGAGAAGAATCTCAGACTAACAGGTCGGGAATTAGGTTTGTTTTACCTACCTCTAAATCGCCCACCTCAAAGTAATTTCCCTTTCGGTGAAAATCTGCCTCTTTTCAGCATGAGGATAGCTAATCAAAATACGTTAGTTGCCTCTACCCTTAGCTTCCTAATTACCTCCATTATTCCAATTGATCTGGGTCGAGAACGAATCATTTTGTTCTATGGAAATATGGTCAGGAGCATTCGCAATAACCTAGAGGAGCAAAGTTTCAATCTGCAACTAGAAAACCGCTTTGAAAATATCATTAACTATGATGTAAATCTTTCACTCTTTTCTGGAACAGGGCTTACCAGTGGTTCCCTACCGAACAGTCGAGGGCTGATTTTACATCTAGCCTTAACCAATGGTTTGAGCTTCAATGACTACGTAGATGGGGAGCATTCCACCTTAAATCGGTTTACACCAGCTAATTTACGCGCTTTACAAGAGCAGGTTAACAATGCATCATCTATCCAACTGCTGCTTGAACCGCTTCTTGATATCATTCGCGAAATTGAGGCCAATGAGTTTGCTTCTAGAAACTTCTTGCTCAGAAATTTGCCTCGCTATGAAGCTTCCGTGATTGACGTTGGTAATCAGCCAGGGTGGTATATCCTAGACACCGGGGATGAACAATATCTCGTACAGATTAATATTGACAACCTGAAAACCGCAGGGGAGCGTTTGAGAATTGAGTATTCCCAGAACGGAGTTGGGGATGTGCGTCAGCAAATTGTAGTCTATTTTGACCAAGATGAAGCTTTAGAAACAACCAATCCAGATAGCGAGACTAACCTGCCACTTTTCCGGTTTGAGCGGTTAAGTACCTTTGCCGTTCATGAACTCAGTTTGATACTCTTTACGAAAGGTATTGATGGACTACTCAGCCTTGATGCCCAGCGGACAGAGGAAATTGACTTCGCTGGCTATCAGCCGTTTTCTTACGATTCAGACTCTGGCACTGGTTTAGTCTTAGCCGAGGATATTCCCCAGACAATTGATTTTGATGGTGCCTACGGACTGTACTATCGGGAAATTTTCTTCCACATCCCCTTCCTAATTGCCAATCAGCTCAATACCAATCAAAATTTTGCCGACGCCCAACGGTGGTATCACTATATCTTCAATCCCACAGCCTCAGAGAGCAACAATAGTCTAGGTTTCAATCCTGATCGCTTCTGGCAATATCTGCCCTTGCGGAATCTTTCTCTAGAAACCTTGCGACAGATACTAGAAAATAATGAGGCCTTAGCGGAATATCAAAATGATCCCTTTGACCCCCATGCGATCGCACGTCTGCGGATTAACGCTTACCAAAAAGCGATCGTCATGAAGTACATCGACAATTTGCTCGATTGGGGTGACAATCTCTTTGCCCAAGAGTCACGGGAGTCCATTAACGAAGCCTTCTTACTCTACGTCCTCGCTTTTAACCTGCTTGGCCCTCGGCCAGAAGCTCGCGCTACTCAACAGTTCCAAGAAATTGGCAACTATGAGGGCATTCGGGAGACATTTGACGACGTACCAGAGTTCTTAACGGAACTCGACCTCAACGGCAATGTGGCAGCTCACACCAGCACAATTACCTTGAATCAGAATGGCAACATCATTACTACCTTCTGTGTCCCGGAAAATGGCGAATTCATTAGTTTTTGGGATCGGGTAGAAGACCGCTTATTCAAGATTCGCCATAGCTTGAATATTGAGGGTATTTTCCGGCAACTGCCCCTATTCCAGCCACCGTTGGATGTGCGAGCTTTGGTGCAAGCCTTTGCTTCTGGGGGTCGAGATATTGGCAGCTTGCTTTCTGACCTGAATGTTCCTGTTCCTCACTACCGCTACTCCTTCATGCTCGATCGCGCCAAGGAGATGATTGGTAATGTGAAGGATTTGGGTTCAGCTTTACTCTCTGCTTTAGAAAGTCGGGATGCCGAACAGTTAGCGGTGCTGCAAACCACCCATGAGCGCAATATTCTTGACCTCACTACTCGTGTCCTAGAACTAGAACGGGATGAGGCAGAGGGTGCTTTAGAGGCACTGCAAATTAGCCGAAACAATATCCAAAACCGTCTAGATCACTTCACAGACTTAATTGATAGTGGAGTCGGTGTTGCCTCTTTATCGCCAGAAGAGGTTACAGAAATAACCCTGACTACAACTGCTCAAGTCTTTAAAGCAGGTTGGGCCATCACAAAGGCTATCGAGGCTGGTTTTGCTGCTGCTCCTGATTTTGAATCAGGGTTTGCGGGGATTGGTCCATTTGTGACCACTACGACTGGAGGCAGTTATTTCAGCAATGCACAAAATGCGATCGGAGAGATTGCAGGCATTACAGCCGATATTGTGAGTACAGCAGGAAGTCTAACTGGCAAGATTGGTGAATATAAGCGCCGTTTGAATGGTTGGCGGCTGGAGAGGCGAACAGCAGAGTTTGATTTACAGGAAGTGCAGCAACAAATTGCTGTTGCTCAATTGCAAATCCAGCGAACAGAACAAGCACTGACACTCCATGAGCGATCTATCCAAAACAACCAAGAAGTTGCTGACTTCTACCGTCGCAAATTTACCAATGAGGCCCTTTATAACTGGATGATTAGCCGCCTCTCTGGGCTATATTTCCAGGCTTACAAACTCGCCTACGACTTTGCTAAATCAGCAGAACGGGCTATGCAGTACGAACTTCCCACTAATGAGCGGTTCATCAGCTTCGGCCATTGGGACAGCCTCCGCCGGGGACTCTTAGCAGGGGAATCCCTAATGCTGGATTTAAATCGGATGGAGAAATTCCACCTCGATAACGACAGCCGTTTCCAAGAAATTGAGAAAACGATTCCCCTAAGCCGCCTAAATCCCACAGCGCTTTTAACCCTGATTGCGACAGGAGAATGCGAATTTAACCTGAGTGAAGCACTCTTTAATCGCGACTATCCGGGTCATTACTTCCGGGTCATTAAAACCATTGCCATTTCTATCAAGTTTCCTGACAATTCCAATCTTCAAGATGATCCTTACCTAACCATTAACTCAGCACTGACACAGTTAGGCAATAAAACCTTACTTGACCCTGATATTAGTGCGGTTCGCTATCTGATGGGAATTGAAGGGGCAGAGCAACCTAATGCTAGTGCCTTGCGGGTTAACTGGCGCTCAAATCAACAGATTGCAGTGTCTAGCCCTCGGCAAGACAATGGTATGTTCGGTAGTTTCGATCTCAACTTTGTCTTTGACAATCGCTACTTCCCCTTTGAGGGTACTGGCGCAGTCTCTAACTGGCATCTGGAAATTCCCCATGCCACTAATCCAGATTTGGTCAGGCAGGTGCAAGGGGGGCAAATGCTAGAGGTTGAGGATGTGGTGATTCACCTTAAGTACACCTCAAAGTTTGATCGCGGAGCTTTTAAGCAAGCAGTTCAAGCTGAGATGCAAAACCTAGTTATCTAGGGCGTGTTTTCAAAGTCAAAAATCTGATGTAGGGGCAAAGCATTTGGATTGTATACCTTAGGTTTCACCGATAAATTATCCCCCAAATGCTTTGCCCTCCGACAATTTGAAAAGAGACTCCTCAGGAACAGAAGTTCAGAATAAGGAGTCATACAAATTAAAATTAATTGCAAGGGATTATAACTGCTTAAAGCAAATTGGTGGTAATTATGTATCGAATTATTGGCATTCTACCTTTAGTTTTATTACTTCAAGGCACTCCCGTTATTGCCGTTGAATCAGAATCAACTGACCCAATTGAACGAGTGGTCACTGCTGGTTGGATGAAACCTTACTCGGATGGTAATTTTCACTCAGAAGAAATTATCAACCGCGCACAGTTAGCATCAATTTTAGTAAAAACTTTTGACTTAGAGAAACGGATACCTCAAAGACAGTCTGATGTTTCCATTCGAGATGTTCCAACTTCTCATTGGGCTTATAACGATATTCAGCTAGTACTAAAAAATAATGTAATGACTGGCTACCGAGAAGGAAGGTTTTTTCCTAATCAACGGGTAGGTCGTGCCGAGGCTTTGTCGATTTTGGCCCAGGCTTATGGGGTGTTTCAGTTTCCCGAAGATCGGATTGATGAACTACTCTCCCGTTATCCTGATGCCGACAAGATACCTAGTTGGGCAAGGAAATCAATGGCAACTGCCTTGTATGAAGGATTTGTCAATGTTAATCTTAGGACAAATCAAATTAATCCCCTAGAACCTATGACTCGTGGAGATATGGCTTATGCTTTGAGTAAATATATTGAAAGACAGGAGGAGCCAGCACCAATTCCTTGGGAAATTGAGGATTATCCGACTCCTTAGTTTTTATAGTTGATAGTTCATCTCTCTAGTATCTGAACTATCAACTATTAATTGATGAGGAATTTTTCTTAACTTATATCAACTCCGTACTAATTGGCCATAATAAAAACTTCTCCGCGTCTCCGTGTCTCCGTGTCAGTCCTAACTATGGTTATTCAATCTGACATGATATTAAGTTGCTAAGTAACGCCTGATGAAACTCTCTAGAGATTCCATCTTAATATTGTAAACGGACTCTAAATTAGCAATTTCATCTGCTGTGCAGAAAAACTCATTGGCTAGTAAAGTACGCAGCGTGCCGAAACTTTTCTGAGCTTGGGGATTGACTAAACCTATACCATTTCTGAGGATATCAAACAGCGATAGGGGCGGATTGATTATCATTGGCTCCTTATTAAAAATTCGACCAAAGATACGGGGTATATCTTCTCGCTTCAGGGCATCTGGCCCACCAACGGGAAAGATTTTATTTTTAGCTTCTGGTACTTTAACTGAGTCAATGGCAATCTTAGCTAAATCATCGGTACTAACAATAGAAGTTCGGTTTTTACCATTACCGTTGAGTAGATAAACTCCTGTTTCTCGAAATCTTTCTGCTAAGGGTAAAAGATTTGAGGCTAAGCCAGCAGGACGTAGAATAGTGTAGTTTAAACCGCTAGACATTAAGTATTTTTCTGTGGCTCGCTTGGCTTTAAAAACTGGGGCGTCTTCATATTCTCGCTCAGCGCCTAAAACGGAAATAAGGACAAAGTGTTCAACGCCAAATTCTTGTGCCTGATCGATTAATTCAATATTGGCCCTGTAGTCGAGTTCTTGGGCATTACCACCAGAACCGTGGGTACTAATAACATAATCTATACCTCTACAGGCTTTCTTGATATCTTTTTCTTGGCGTAAGTCACCAATAAATAACTCAGCGCCCCGGTTTTCTAGCTCCCGATAGCGAGAAGTGAGGCGGACAAAGGCACAGACTGATTGATTTTGCTCCCGCAGTAAGCGCACAACACGCCGTCCGACTTGTCCAGTTGCTCCAGTAACTAAATACATACTTTTCTTTTTATAAAGAATTTAGAGTGGTTGTGGCAATTCAACAATCACCGGGGCATGGTCACTAGGTTTAACCAGCTTTCTCGGAGATAAGTCAATCCTACAATCTGTGGCTTGGTTGTAGAGATCGGGCTTTAGATAGATATGATCAATACGCCAACCTCGATTTCCCTTAAAAGCGTTGGTGCGATAATCCCACCAACTGAAATACTCTCCTTCCGAGGTAAATTTGCGAAAGGCATCTGCTAGTCCTAATTCTAAAATTTCTCTCAAGGCTTGTCGTTCTGCAACAGAAGCCATGATGTGATTTTCTTTGCCTTCTGGTTTGTGGATATCTCGATCCTCTAGGGCGATGTTAAAGTCTCCACATACACAGAGGGAGTTTTCTGGTTCTTCTAGGAGTTTTTGCAGATATTGACGCAATAGCTTAAGCCAACGCAGTTTATAGTCGTACTTATCGCTACCGACGGAAGAACCATTAGGAACGTAGAGGTTAACAATACGGATCTTGTCTACTACCACGGAAATTACCCGCTTTTGCTCGTCTAAGTCTCCTACTTCTTCGGTGGTAAAAACTGAGCTAAAGCCGATGCTCACTTCTGTGGCTGGTTTGAGGGTAAAGATGGCAACACCGTTGTAGGCTTTTTGCCCGGAAATATAGAGATGATAGCCTAACTCTTCAAAAGGCGATCGCGGAAAGTCGGCATCTATTACTTTGGTTTCTTGTAGGCAGAGTACATCGATTTTATTTTCCTGTAACCAATCTACTACCTGAGTCTGGCGGGTGCGGATTGAGTTGACATTCCAAGTGGCAATTTTCATAGGCGAGGGAATTTTACCTAGATCCGGCAAGAAAGCCCTCGCTTTCAGCGATGGGATGAATTGCCAGTCAACATGCTAAAATGCTAACAGAGGAACAGAGTTTGTAGGTGATAACTCTGAAACAAAACCTTCTAAAAAAAAGAAACGGTGTAATTGATCTTGCTAGGATTTCAAACGAGCCAAAATTCGTACAATGCCGATTTTCCTCAATCGGAATAGCTTTTCTCTCAAAACTGAATATATTTTGCGTACCGTAGGGCATACGGAAACCTCCTATTAATTTAGGTAAACGCTTGGAGAGCTACCCATCAAAGCGGGGTTCTAGATATTAAGTGATATTCTAGTAGACTTCGGGTAGAACATAATCGTGTAAGACCTTTTTAAGTTTCCTTAAAAAGGCTGTGATTAGCTCAAGAATCCCTCGAAACACGCGACGGGAGTGTCAAAAGCCAAAGTATAGCCGGATGGCGGGTAGGATGCCTTTGCAGGTTTCGACTAATTTGGCGGCTGTAGGAATGTTTTGACTTCTCTAAACTCTCAACTACTTATCTAGAGTACACTTGAGATGATTTAAGGTTGAACAGCCGTAATGAGCGATCGCTGTTTGGCTTCTACCAACACTCCCAGCAAGCCAGTAATCCGGATACCCAGACAACTCGCTTCTGTTCTACCACTTAGAAACCACTACTCTTTCAGGATAACTTTCTCCCCATCTGATTTGGCGCTTAGAGCCGATTAGCGCGATAGTAGTACCACCGCCACAAGTGATCGCACCACTTAGAAATTTCCTCGAAACTCTCACCAACCAAAAGTCTGCCCTATAATTTTTGCAGGCAGCTTCAACAGTCGCTGCTCAAAATCAGGATCGAGCTTAAAAATAAAAGGGACGTCGCTCGCTACCCAGGGCAAATGCTAAAGTCAAGCCCTAAGATAAGCAAAAAGTCATGTCGGCTTTTGGTGTAAAAGAGGAGTTGCAGTGTCAAAGTTCATCCCCAAACAGAAAAATCGCTCAGACCAGTTCACGACAGGGATGTCAACGGAATTGGAATCGAACCCTGTAGAAGAAAAGTTAGAACAAAATCCCTCTTCTTCAAAGCACTTGCTCTTAAGTCGAACCAAAAAGGGAGCAACCAGCACTTTCAAAACGCTTAAGCGTTTCTCCGGTGCAGTAGCAGAACAATTTACTGGCCCAAGAAAACTGCATCGTCGCTACTGGTTTTGGCTGGGATTGGGTGTAACTGGGGGAGCGATCGCTTTAGGTTGGGGAGCCTATAAATTAGAGCAAAGTGTTCCCAACTCCACCACCGACACCTTAAGCTTTGTCCGAGACGACACAATCACCATCAAAGCTGCCGACGGTGCCATTATCCAGCAAACTGGTCCGGCAACCTATGAAACACTAAAAATTTGGGAAGTACCGGAAAAGCAAATTCAAGCCTTTATTTCCATCGAGGATCGACGATTTGAACAGCATGATGGTGTGGATTTACAAGGTGTTGTTCGTGCTGCTGTGACTAACCTCCTAGCAGGAGAAGTGGTTGAAGGTGGTAGCACCATCACCCAGCAGTTGGCAAGAATTGTCTACTTTGACCAAGAGCGCAGCTTGACGCGTAAACTCAAAGAAATGCGCATGGCGCAAAAAATTGAAGGGGATTTAGACAAAGAGCAAATCCTGGAACGCTATTTAAACTTGGTCTATTTAGGTTCAGGTGCCTATGGTGTCGCAGATGCTGCCTGGGTGTATTTTAGTAAACCGATTTCTGAACTGACTTTACCAGAAATGGCAATGCTAGCGGGCCTCCCCCCTGCTCCTAGTGTTTACTCACCCTTTGTCAATGAGAAAGCCGCTAAAGAGCGTCGCGATTTAGTACTCAAAAGGATGCAAAAAAATGGGTATATCGACGAAGCCGAAATGAAAAAGGCGATCGCTACCCCCATCCAAACTAAACGCAGTAAACCAAAAAGGCTGGAACGAGAGGCTTTCTATTTCACAGAATATGTACAACAACAATTACCCAAGTATGTCCCCAAAGAAATTTTGGGCAAGAGGGGATTGATTGTTGAGACTACCTTAAATTCCGATTGGCAGAAAGCAGCGGAAGAGGCTGTAGAAAGAAGCATTGAACGTAGTGGTCGCTACCAGCGTTTTAAGCAAGCAGCTTTAGTCGCAATTGATCCGCGTAACGGTCAAATCAAAGCAATGGTGGGAGGTAAAGACTTTCACGATCTTGAGAGCAATAATTACTTAAACCGTGTTACCCAGACTCAACGTCAACCTGGTTCTACCTTTAAAACCTTTGTTTACACAGCAGCGATCGCTGCTGGTATTTCCCCCAATCGAGGTTACTTAGATGCTGCTTACGTAGTCGATGGCTACGAGCCGAAAAACTACAGCGAAACCTTCCAAGGCTGGCTCTCAATTCGCAAAGCCTTAGTTTCTTCGATTAACGTGGTTGCTGTCAAAACTTTACTGGATGTGGGTTGGGAGCCAACTATCGAAGTTGCCAAAAAAATGGGTATCGAATCGACCCTCCATTCTACCTACTCCTTAGCTTTAGGGGCATCAGAGTTAAATCTGCTCGAATTGACCAGTGCCTACGGAACCCTAGCAGCAGAAGGGCTTCATACCTCACCCCACGGAATCAGTCGTATTCTCGACCATCGCGGCAATATAATCTATGAGTCTAACTTTAAGCCTCAACAGGCAATAGACGAAGAAACTGCTGGCATTATGACCTGGATGCTGGAAGATGTTGTCACTTCTGGTACTGGTCGTCCTGCTCAGTTGGGGCGACCTGTGGCGGGTAAAACTGGTACTACCGACGAGGCCCGTGACCTCTGGTTTGTCGGTTACATTCCCCAGCTGGTGGCAGGTGTATGGCTAGGCAACGATGATAACAAGCCCACTTGGGGTTCAAGTGGTACTGCTGCCTCGACCTGGCGCAGTTTCATGGCTGAGGCGGTAGAAGATATCGAGGCTGAATCTTTCTCTAGCCGTCCTCGCCGTTTAGAAGGTCGTGAGGAAGAAATTAAAGCTAAGCCCATTAGACCGAAACGGGTTATACATAAAAAGACTCCTAAGTCAAAAAGTAACTCTCGAATAGAAGCTAGAAGGAGCAATTCAGGAGGAAGAGTGACCCGCACCTCCCGTACTAGGGTGGTAAGGAGAAGCAGTAGTAACGTCACAAGAAGTTCAAGCAGATCAAGTGGTAACAGAAGCTCCCGTCGCCGAGCACCTGTACAAAGTCGTCAAGCTCCGGCACGGAGTGCTGCACCAAGAAGAAGTACTCCGAAACGGTCAGCTCCCGTGCAAAGAAACGTCCAACCGGCTCCCCGTAAGCCTAAACCAGTTGCTCCAGCACCTAGGGCACCTCAGCGCCAGTATAAACCGGTACCGGCCGCTGCCCCACCAGCGCCTCCAGCGGCAAGAAAAGCTCCCCCACCAAGCCTTCCTGCTGCTCCGGCACCTCCGCTAGAACCCCCGGCTCCTAGGTCTGAATAGTAAAGATAGTAATATTTAGTTGTCCAGATCACACTAAGGAGTGATTAACTGAACCCTGAACTTTGATAGGATAACCAGGATGTACTCAAAAAGTTGAGATAATTATGCATTTACTTATGGAAGCAAGTAGTTTTCCTATTTCCTTTACCCTGGTTTACGTCGTCGGTTTCGTTGCTGCTGTAGCGATTGGTTCAATTGCTTGGTACAACTCCAAGCGTCCTGCGGGTTGGGAAGGTAAGGAACGTCCAGATTTTGTCCCCAAAGTGAACAAAGAAGATAATCCTGGCGTAGGTGAGACAAAGGAAGGCTAAGCCCATTTTCAGCTTCTGTATACTAGATTCTTGAACTGGGTATTCAAGTTTGTCTCTGTGAGGGCAAAAACGCCCCTGCCTAAGTTAATAACATCAGATTTAAGCCAAGCTCATTTTTGACCGAAATCTGAAAGTACTGCTTGATCGCTAGGCGGTATCGTTACATCGGCAGGTAATTCTGCTTGGTGACTGTTTTTTAGTCTTCTTAGTAGCCAGTCAAATCTAGCTTGTGCTAAGGGTACGTTATCGAGAGTTTCAGGGGAGATATCCTCGTCTGACTCAACGTCTTCAGTGAGAAGTTGACCTTTGGCGTAACCGAGGTATCTCACGGTACCCCTTAGCCTAGTAGACATAAAAATGGCGATCGCTCGATAAAAACGGGAGGCAAAACCTTCGTCTTTATGCAGTTTCTCCACCAGCTTAGAACGGGGAACGGATAAAACGAGGGAATTTTCCACTGCCTCAACTGTGGCAGAAGGGGGACGTGCATCCGTAAAAGACATTTCTCCAACTACTGCACCACTTTTAAGCCTTGCGATTGTCTTACCCTCTAAGGCGGATACAGATACAGATAAGGTTCCCTCCAAAAGGATGTGCAGTGTATCAATGGGTTTGCCCTCTTCAATCAGGACGGTGCCAGCGACAACCTCTTCTCGACTGCCGGTAGCAACCATCCAATCTATATCATCATCATCTAGCTCACCCAGTAAAAAAAAGATTTTTTTCATGACTGAATTTTTTCTCTGTGATTGTGGTACCAGGAGGGCTTGAACAACCAGCTGACACACCCATCTTTTTAAAGAAAGAAGGTTTTCTTATCTTAAGTTTGAACTAGCCGATGAAGCATTCCTTTTAATACAAGTTTCTGAAGTTGCCAATAGTCTGTATTTTTTGTTGATTGTCTGTAACATTTGTACTCTAATCATTACATGAAGTAACTAAGAATCTAGGACTTACGCAGTGAAACGCAAAAATCAGGGTTCTAGGCTATAGGGTTTGCGTAACTTAGCGGAGCAGACGCTACGCAACGTCGCTAACGCTACGCTAAGGTAGGTGCGCTAGCAGCATTGGCCGTTAGGGCATACAGGGAACAGGGAACTCTTAACTGAGGGTTACAGCGATTCTTAATGTCTGAGTGCGTAAGTCCTAGAATCTTCCCTATGCCTAGGTGAGATTACATAGGACTCGATAGTAGTTGTTAGCATAAAAACCCTTTGACCAAGGCAGTTGCGTAATCTTGGGAAATAACTGATTCTAGGTTGATGGCAAAATTATAGTCGCACTTTCTAGGGAAAATGAAACCCACCTCAAGGCAGAGGGTATGAACAACAAAGCACCGTGGTGCAATTTCACTTAACTCTCGCCTGAGAGAGTATCGCACCATGGTAAAAAGCATATTTTAATTTAGAGATGCTCCTAACTAGGGGAAAACTTAGAGCAGAGTAAAGTACAAACTCGGAAAATCCCAGACTAATCACTCATCAAAGGTAGTAAGAGCTGACTTGAGAACACCCTATTAAACTACATGATAAAACGATTAAGTCAATATTTTCACACAGATGTAGCAAGGCAATTACTTAACCTAGTTGCTATTTTGGCAGCTTTTGGCACTAACGTCCTAGCCAACGTAGCGCCAATAGGTGGGCTGACTATCGGTGAAATCTCTAATCAAATCTTCAAAGACGTGCTAATTACGCCGGCAAACTACGCCTTTGCTATTTGGGGAGTTATTTATCTAGGTTTAATTAGCTTAGCAGTTTATCAAGCACTGCCAAAACAAAAACAAAATCCAACCTTGCGTCGGATGGGTTACCTTTTGGCACTGAGTAGCTTGGCGCAGATAGGCTGGGTGTTTGCCTTTCAGTATCGACTATTTGCCCTCTCACTATTGGCCATGCTAGGGGTTTTACTGCCTCTAATTGGAATTTACCTACGCCTAGGAATTGCCATTAGGAGAGTTGGCTGGCAAGATAGATGGTTTGTTTTTCGTCCTATAAGTATTTATCTGGGCTGGATTAGTGTCGCAACAATTGTCAACGTGGCCCTTGTACTTTATAACTGGGACTGGAGCGGAGGAGCTATTGGTGGACAAAAATGGACTGTCATTATGGTAATTGTTGCTGCAATTCTCGCTACTATAGTTAATACCCAAAGATCTGATGCTGCCTATACCCTAGTGATTGTTTGGGCATTGGTAGCAATTGCAGTACGTCATGCCAATACACTAGTGATTAGTGCTACAGCAGGAGGATTGGCGATCGCTCTTTTCTTGTTGGTTATATTCAAGCCGGGAGTGAGGTGATGAGGTGATGAGGTGATGAGTATTGATTTTTTTGGTAAAAAACAACAGTTATTTGATCTGTGGGCACCTAATTACGATTGTTTGTTGACTACGGTATTTTATCAGGCTGTTCACAAACGTCTGTTAGAGTATGTTGAACTGAAAGAGCAAGGAAATGTACTCGATCTTGGCTGTGGTACTGGTCGTCTTCTCAACCGCCTTGCTCAAAAGTTTCCTCATCTCCAGGGTACGGGGCTAGACCTGTCTGGCAAAATGATTGAACAAGCTAAGCAGCAAAATCAGTATGAGGAAAGATTAGTTTACAGACAGGGTAATGGCGAGTCGATGCCCTTTGCAGATAATCAATTTGATGCGGTTTTTAACACAATCAGTTTTTTACATTACCCTAATCCTCTGTTGGTTTTATCGGAGGTTAGTCGGATACTTCGTCCTGATGGACGTTTTTATCTAGTTGACTATTCTTTCCGGGAAGATTTAGGTCTTAGCTACTTCCCATTGTCTCCCGGTGGTTTAAGATTCTACAGTCCTCAGCAACGAGAAAGACTTGGTACGGAGGTTGGTTTGACTTGTCTAGAGCATCAGTATTTGTTATGTAGAGTTGTGCTGACTATATTTGCCAGGTAAAAAACTTCTTGATCGAGTCAGGGAACGGGGAACGGGGAACAGGTAGAGGATTTAACTCTTTCACCCCTCAATTTGATTTAATGTCTGGTTTTGCAAGAAGTTTACTGTTGTTGTCTTGCCAATTCGCAATTTTCTAATCTCCAAATTATTAATAATTGTAAAAATTAATCCGCAAAATCTAGAAAGCTGGCCACGGCTTGTATAAACTAGGCAACAGTGCTGATGTACTGCTGTTTCCCTCATCAAAACTATGGCATTTCAGCCTGCATGATTCCTCTGCAACTGACTCTAAAAAACTTCCTGAGCTACCGTGAAGCGACCCTCGACTTTCGCGGGTTGCACACTGCTTGTATTTGTGGACCAAATGGTGCAGGAAAATCTTCCCTCTTAGAAGCTATTACTTGGGCATTATGGGGAAAAAGCCGCGCCGCATCAGAAGACGATGTAATTAATGCTGGGTCTAAAGATGTTCGAGTAGATTTTATCTATGAAAATAACTCTGCTGTTTATCGGGTGATTCGTACCCGGAATCGAGGACAGAGTGTTTCTTTAGATTTTCAGGTTCAAACAACTAGCGGTTTTACTTCCCTAACAGAAAAAGGAGTCAAGGCAACACAGCAGCTAATCTTGACTCATATAAAACTAGATTACGACACATTTATTAACTCAGCTTACTTGCGTCAAGGTCGGGCTGATGAGTTTATGTTGCGCCGTCCTAGTGAGCGTAAACAAATTTTGGCGGACTTACTGAAACTAGATCAATACGAAAAGTTAGCAGAACAGGCAAAGGATTTCTCAAAACAGTTTAAAGGTCAAGCAGAGCAGCTTACACAAAACCTACAGCTGATTGGCCAACAACTCGAAACAAGAGAAACAACAGTTCAACAACAAGTTATTCTCACCAAGCTTTTAAAACAGCTACAGGAAGAACAAGCAACAGACAACCAAAAACTTCAACAGTTAAGAACTTTCGAGCAACAGTGCCATAACCAACAACAACAGCTCACCTTTGTCCGGCAACAATATCAAAATCTCAGCTCAGATTGCGATCGCCTCCAACAAGAAATTGCTGCTACAGAAGCCCAAAAACAGCAACTCTCTAGGTTACTAGCTCAAGAAGCAGAAATTCAAGCTGGTTACTCTCAATACCTCTACCTACAAGAACAAGAGGAAATTCTTACAGGTAAATTCCAAGCTTACCAGGATGCACAGCAGCAGCGACAGCAACTAGAGAAGCAGCTAGCCGAGCAAGTTAACGAACTTAATTTACAAATTCGGCAAAATCTTGTCCAACTTGATGCCTTGCAGCCCCAAGAGCAAGAAATTGCAGAAACTTTAGCCCATGCTGAAGAAGTAACTTCAGCCCTAGAAAAACTCAACGCTGCTCGCAGACGACTCTCTGAACTCGACAGTTTACAACTCCACGTCTCTCCCTTACTACAACGGGGCACTTCCATTCAAACAGAACTCAACCGTACTCAAGCCCGACTTTCTGCCAGACTAGAAGAACTCACTTCCTCGGAACATCAACTATCTTCTCAAGTAGCCACAACGCCTCAGTTACGTAAAAAATGCCTGTCTGTCCATGCAGAAATTGAACAGTTAGAAAAAAAGCGTGTTTACAAGAACCGTGTACAGGAAAAAGGGCTAGAACGCCGCAGTTTTCAAGAACGTCTGCAAGAAAACCAGCGTCGCTATGAGAAACAAATCGCAGAACTAAACCAAAAAATTGAAATGCTGCAAAGGCAAGATGCCGTTTGTCCTCTGTGTGAACGCCCCCTAGATGAAGCTCACGGTCATCAAGTAATCAACAAAACCCAACTCGAACACAAACAAGTTCAAGATCAGTTCTGGGTAGTACGAGAGCAGTTAGCAGTCTGTGAAAGGGAACTACAGGTACTAAGGGCAGAATATGCCCAACTAGCAGAAGAACTGGCCCCTTACGAAAAGTTACTAGAGCAAAGGGGACAATTAGAAGCAAGATTAGAAGCAAGTGACGACCTTTATGATCGTCTCTATGATGTTTCTGAAGAGAAAAAGCAAATCGAGCAAGTTCTTGGTGGTGATGCCTATGCTTTAGAAATACAGCTCGAACTGCAACAAATAGAGAGTGAACTACAACAGCTAGACTACGATGAACAAACCCATGCCTTAGCCAGAAGTGAAGTAGACCGTTGGCGGTGGGCAGAAATCCGGCAAGCTAAACTAGAAGAGGCGCAGCGGCGACGGCGCAAAATTGAGGCCCAAAAGCCCAAACTCCAAGGCCAGCTAGATGCTCTCCGGCTGTCACTACAGTCTTTACAAACTAACTCCCAAATTAAGCTGCGTCTGGAAGCCCTGGACAAAGCTATGGCAGAAATTGGCTATAATCTTGAGTCTCATAATCAAGTAAGGGCAGCTGTGCGTCAAGCCCAGTCCTGGCAGATGCGTCATCAGGAGTTTCAATCAGCCCAACAGCAATATCCTCAAGTTTGTCAGCGTTGGCAAGAGTTAACTTCTACATTGCAAAGCCGACGTTTGGAACTAGTAGCCGCCAACTCACAAGTAGAAGAAATTGTCAAGCAATTAGAACAATCTCCCGATCCGACTCTAGAAATTGAAAGCTTAGAAACCAGAATACAGCAGCGACGGCGACAACTTGACGAAAAGCTCTCGGAGCAGGGTAGTCTACAGCAGCGCTTAAGCCAACTAGCATCTTTGCAAAGCCAATATGAAGAGCAACAGCAAAACCTGCAAGAACTCCAGCGACAATATCGTGTTCACCAAGAACTAGGTCAGGCTTTTGGTAAGAATGGTATCCAAGCCTTGATGATTGAAAATGTCCTACCCCAGCTAGAGGCAGAAACAAATCAAATTCTTTCCCGCTTGACGGGTAATCAGTTGCATGTACAAATCGTCACACAAAAAGCCGGTCGTCGGTCTTCCAAGAAAAAAACAAAACTAATTGATACTCTTGATATCCTGATTGCCGATGCGAGTGGCACTAGACCCTATGAAACCTACTCTGGGGGAGAGGCGTTTCGGATTAATTTTTCCATTCGTCTTGCCTTAGCCAAACTGTTGGCACAAAGAGCAGGAACATCTTTACAAATGTTAATTGTTGATGAGGGATTTGGCACTCAAGATAGTGCAGGATGTGAGCGGCTGATTGCCGCAATTAATGCGATCGCTTCAGAATTTTCTTGCATCTTAACCGTAACCCATATGCCCCAGTTCAAGGAAGCTTTTCAGACACGGATTGAGGTAAGTAAGACTCAGCACGGTTCTTGCTTAACTCTTTCGATCTAAAAATTAATTGAAATTGAGCAAAAAATAATTATTGATAGCTGCTGATTTAAATCTTTAGCCGGGTTTTTTTGAGCAAAGATTTATCTGTAGCAAAAATGCAAAATAAATTGATATGGCAACAACCGTTTTGCGCGGCTAACAAGCTTAAGTCTACTTCGATAATTGGGGGTAGATATATTTGCCGATCAGGCTGTGGTAGAGAAGAGAAATTGCTGTCAGAATAGAGTGGTCTAGCCAGGTGTCATTCATCACAGCCTATCAGTCTCTCTAGTCATAATTTGTAATGTTCAAATAGCATAAATTTAGGTGTAATAACATTTAGCCTGTTAACACTTAGAGAACAGCTCTGAGTTAAAGACACAGTTACAGAAAAGGTGCATCGACCAGTAGCCGATTACCACTAAATACCAATTTGAGGAGTACACAGCTCTCAGTAAAGCTGCAATGGTTGCACTCAGGTATAACTTTGAATATGGACAATGTTCTACTTACCCAGGTAGCAATAATCTATCAGCTTGGTTGGGGAATAGTGATCTAAATAACCATTTTTTAATATTTCAGTCAACCTAGTTATTGGGTTAATGCAAATAACTGCTTGGGAAAATCTAATCACTACCCTCACCTGTATAGTGATAACAATGCTGGGTTTTTTGTTAACAACAATTTTCCGGCGCAGGCATAATAATTTACTTTTTCAAACAGCCAGCACTAGTTTAGGCAAGTCCCCAGACGAGAGCAACCAAGAAACAGCTAGACGTTGGCAAAAGCAAAGTTTGGTATTAAAGAATTGGCTTGAGCCGCAGACATTCCAGGGCAGAGATTTTCCTAGGGTGATTGAGGAAATAAGCAGTGCAGCTGTTAAAGCCCTTGAAGTAGAGCAAGTAAATATTTTGTTATATAGAGAAGGTTCCTCCCAGCTTGCCTGCGTTAATTCTTGCTGGCAGTGCCAAGAGAACCCATTCCACCGGCAGCTAGAAGAGGAAAACCCTGGAGAGGTAGTAGAAAATCTCGGTCATTTAAGTGTACCGATTTGGCATAACGAGCAGATAGTTGGTTTTCTGACAGCCCAACATAACCCTGCAACAGCATCACCTTGGCAGCCCCAGGATAAGCTTTTTGCTCAGACTATTGCCAACTTGGTTACCTTAATCTTGGCAGAACGTGAGCGTCAGCTAGCTCAGAGAGTCTCCCAAGAAAGTGAAGAGTGGTTTCGGGCTATTTTCGAGCAGTCAGGTCTTGCTATTGCTCAGATCGGAGTCAATGGTCAGTTGCTGAGGGTCAACCAACAACTGTCTGAGATTACAGGCTACTCTCAAGCCGAACTGTTGCAAAAAACTCTTGTTGAGCTTGCCTACCCGGAAGAACAAGCAGATTTTTTGGCAGACTTACAGCAGATTTTTAATGGTCAGCAACAGACTATCAAACTAGAGAAGCGCTATCTTCACAAAACAGGTTCTTTGGTCTGGCTTAAAACAAAAGTTTCTCTGATATGTACAGCTGACGGTAAACCTAAATACGGCATTGGTCTAATTGAAGATATCACTGAGCGTAAAGAAGCGGAGGCTCAGTTGCAAAAAGCCATCCGCGACAGAGTTGATATTTTCGAGAGTATGGCAGAGGCTTTCTATGCACTAGATAAAGAATGGCGCTTTACCTACATTAACCAGAAAGCTGAGCAGTTTTTAGGTCGCTCTCGGCAACAGTTACTGGGTCAGTTTATTTGGGATGAGTTTCCGGAAACCCTTGGTTCGCAGTTTGAAGAACAGTATCACAGAGCTTTAACTGAGCAAGTCAGCGTCAAATTTGAGGAATTTTACCGACCACTCAATGTTTGGTTCAAGGTACGGGTTTATCCTTATGAAGCTGGCTTATCTGTGTTCTTTAGTGATATTAGTGAATGGAAAGAGGCAGAAGCAGCGCTTTTAAAACAAACACGCCTTGCCAGACTGGCTACAGTTGTTGAAGATCAGTTGGGAGGTTTGAAAACTTTGCTGGGAAATCAAGGCTTCAGACCTCAATCGAACCACACCTTTCGCTGGGTTGCCAATGCCATTGCTGTAGCAGTTGACCGCTATTGGGCACGCTCAGAACTGCTCAGTCGCAGAGAATCACTACTATTTGGATTAGCCAATCAAATCCGTAATAGTCTAGAACTTGATACTATCCTAGAGACTACAGTAGATTCAGTCCGCAGCTTGTTAAAGGTTGACCGATGTCAATTTTTCTGGCGTGGTGTACAGGATCAGAGAAGCTGTTGGCAGGTGATCAAGGAGTCGAGGAATCCCGACTTACCCAGCCAGATTGGGGAGTGCACAGCAGATCAAGCGGGGCCATTGGCTAAGTGGCTTTTAGAAAAGCACATTATCCAAGTTGATGAAGTAGAGAAGTTCAGCGAACTAGAAGTACGGCAAACTTTGCTTAAATTAGGCTGTACTTCTATTCTGCTAATACCTGTTGAGACTCAAGCTGGGGAGATTGGCTTGCTCTGTTGTTCTCACTGTACCTTGGTGAGAGCTTGGGATGATAGCGAGGTGGAACTACTACGAGCAGTAGGTGCCCAATTAGCGATCGCTCTTGATCAAGCAGCACTTTATGATAAAGAACGTCAATCTGCCCTGATTGCTCAAGCTCAAGCCCAAGAATTGGAGCTTACCCTCAATCAGCTGAAAACGGCTCAAGCCAAGCTAGTGCAGAGTGCCAGAATGTCTAGCTTAGGGCAATTGGTGGCTGGTATTGCCCACGAAATTAATAATCCTGTCAGCTTTATCCATGGCAATATCACTTACGCAAGGGCTTATATTCATGACTTGATGAGTTTATTGCAGCTCTATCAAAAGCACTACCCCCAGCCTCATGGTGAGATTGCTGAGCAAGCTGAACTAATTGACATAGAGTTTATCGCCGAAGATATACCCCAACTGGTTACTTCTATGCAGCGAGGAACCGATCGCATACGCTCGATTGTTAGTAACTTGCGGAATTTCTCGCGTTTGGATGAAGCAAGAATGAAGCGAGTAGATTTGCATGAAGGTATTGAGAGTACCCTCTCAATTTTGCAACACCGACTTAAACCAAAAAGTTCCCAGCCAGAAATTAAAGTGGTTAAAGAGTATGGAGAACTGCCCAAAGTAGAATGTTATCCAGGGCAGCTCAATCAGGTTTTTCTGAACATCCTCAATAATGCTATTGAAGCTTTTGAGCGTTCAGACTTCGTTACTAAGGAAAAGCAGCAACCGACAATTACGATCCGTACTTGCCTGTTAAATAGTTCTGATGCAGAACAACACTCTCTTTCTGCACTAATGAGTCAAGAAACGGGCAAAGATCACAAATCAGCAAATTCACTACAACAACTTGAGCAAACAGTCGTCATTCAAGTTGTTGATAATGGGCCAGGAATGACTGAATCCGTTCTGTCTAGATTGTTTGACCCCTTTTTCACTACCAAACCGGTTGGTAAAGGTATTGGTTTTGGCTTGTCTATTAGTTATCAAATTATTGTTGAGCATCACCATGGCATTCTGACTTGTAGTTCTGAACTAGGACAAGGTAGTGAGTTTTGGCTTGAGATTCCTTTAGAGCCAAGTGGTTTTGATACAGGGTTAAATTTTTCTTAAAGTATTGTTAGCTTTTAAATTCTATGAATGTTGAAGAAAAGCCTCAAAATCAACTATCACTGGATTAGTAGTTATTTTACTTGCGTATGTGGTTATACCGCGATTGACTCGTTTGTTCTACAAATGGCTTTATACCTCATCAAATTATAGATAATCTCGTTATTTGATTAACTAATTCAGAAGCTTGACTAATTAAAGATGTATCAATTTCTATCTGATATTTGCCCTGACTTAAAACTGCTCTGACAATCTTTCCTAAGTCAGCATTGCCCTTTCTTGCTCCTAAACCATTAATTGAACACTCAATCTGTCTAACTCCACACCCTAAAGCTGCCAGAGAATTATCCACCGCTTTGCCCAAATCATCATGGCAATGAACTGAAAGGATTACTTGGTCAATATTGGGTACTCGGTTAACAACCATACTCAATAACTGACTAAACTCTTCAGGTGTTGCCAAACCCAGACTATCGGGAATACTAATTGTAGTTGCCCCAGAATTAATTGCCGTTTCAATTGCTTTGCACAAAAAATCTGGGTCACTCCGAGGAGCATCAAAAGCAGACCACTCGACATCATCACAGTAACTACGGGAGAGGGAAACGCTATCTTTGATTGCGGCTAATGTTTTCTCTGTTTCAAGAGTAGAATAACTTTTAAGATTAACTGGGATATAAGTATGAATTCTTCCTTGCTTGGCCGGTTTGATTGCCTCAGCAACCTTTTCTATCTCAGTTAACTTGGAGCTAGCTAAGCCACAGATGGTAGAATTATCAATAATTTGAGATATTTGAGATATTTCCTCAAAATCTTTGGCATAAACTCCCGGATAACCAACTTCGATAACATCTACCCCTATTGCCTCTAAAAGTTTAGCAAGACTGGTTTTTTGTTGGAGATTCATCTTGACACCGAGGGCAAGTTCTCCGTCACGCATGGTAGTGTCAAAAATTATTACTCTATTATCATTGGACAACATACAATGTGCTTAACTAGTGGTTCATCTTATTAATTCTGACAACTTCTTCTCTCTCCACGTCCCCGTGTCCCCGCATCTCTATGAGTCCATTATAATTTTTGCGATAAACCACGAGGTTTCTCTTGCAGATTGCCGTGAATTGCTAACCAGATACACACAGGCTCAGAACTGGTATACTCAACCCGATGCTTTTGGTGAGCAGGAATAAAGAGATAATCCCCTGTCTTGAGGGTAATACTAGAAGCGTCAAAGTAGGATACCACAGCTTCTCCCTGGAGAAGTATCACCCATTCGTCTTGTTCTTGGTCACACCATTCTCCCACTGGTGTGGTTTGTCCAGTGGAAATAATGCGCTCAATTAAGACTTGTTCGCTAGATAGTAGAGTTTCAAATAATTCTTCTTTGGGTAATTCGGGAGGTAAGTTAAAGATATTAGACATTATCAGGACTCACGTAACTGACACAGATGCGATCGCATCTGTCCCCATCAACAGTAACTGTCGGGTGGGAAGTATAGACCAATGATAGTATAAGCTTTTCAACCCCTATAGCTCTTGCCCAACCTACCAGTTCGGCAGAAGGATATAGTTTTGGGTTTTAAGTCTCCTTTTAAGCGGCAATTTACCGAGTATGCTGTTTGCTAATTTGAGTGGATATATTTAAATTAAGCGATCGCTTTAGCGCATCCCGCTAGGGTTATCGCTTTAGCGCATCCCGCTACTGTGCCAATCGCTCTTTGTACGCTAAATTCTGCCTACTCACTACTTGAGGGGATTAGCTTTGACATATAAAGATTCTAGCGCCTTAATGGCTTCATCTAGCATTGATTCCGGTAACTTTTCAACTAGCTCAATTGCTTGATTTCGGACTCGGCTTCTCTTTTCTTCTCTTACCTGTTTGCGGACATGCTTTTGCAGTTCCATCGCTTCTTCTGGAGTATAAAAAGTACCGACGCTTACAGGAAATTTGATTACTTTACCCTTATCAAATTTCCTGACTAAATCTCCTATTTGAGCAGATATATGTTGATTAAATCGAAAAAACTTACAGAAGTTAATATCCCCGCCAATAACCGCAAATGACTCTTGTTGAGGATGCTCAATTTTAAAATTAAATTGCTGATGCTCATTACCAATTAACATCAGAACTTCATATTCATTTGTTTTTTCTATAGGCTTAATTGAAAGTACAGTTGTCTTCATAAATTCTTCTCTAAGTAAACGCCTCTTGTATTCCAATTCAGGACAATAGCTAGATATCTTACATCTACAGGTACTCCAGTTTCAGTAGCGATCGCTAATTGGGTAATATCATTAATCCCCTGCTCTTTAAGTAGCATTTCACCACAAGCTGGAGCGCATGATAGGTTGTCTTGCTGTAGCACAACATTTGAGTCAAATATTTCATCAATTACTCGCCAACCTCCACCCGCAGCACCCGAAAGCTCTTGCATCAATTATTATTAACTGATTTTTCATCGGTCTAGAATAGCACGAGCGATCGCTTCGCGCTGGCGCTACTGCGCCAATCGCTAGCTTTGTTAGTGTGTGTATGCACAAGTTTTTGTTGCACCCTAAATCCTCCAGATCCTTCGCTTTGCTCAGGACGCAAAAGCGCTTTGGGGGACTTTGAGTCCGTACTCCCCCAGGATTGGGGGCTGGGGGGCTTGAAAAACCTTTGTCTCGTACCCAATATTTCTAAATGTTAATTTCGCCAGAGGTATCAGAATTGACGAGCACCCCGCGTCGGCGTGAGACGCAAGGGAACGCGCGAGGAAGGGGGTTAGGAGGCGAATGCAGGATATTGATGTTGACATAACAGATGTGTATACAGCCTGCAAGAAGTCTAATTTGTGCATATCCTCTCTAACGTCAGAGCTAGATATAGACAGTTGACTAATCTACTAAATTAAAACTATGTATCTTCATCTCCGTCACCTGAGTGTTTTGACTGCAACTTTAAGCTGTTGTGCATTTAATTTGCAATAACAGCATTACCTTTATTTTTAATTTTTCTCTGCCATTTGATAATTAGCTCCCCTTGATTTAACAGTCTGTCTAACAAGTTATGTAACTCTTCAACTGAC